>NZ_JBLUPX010000018.1:0-92964 GCF_048068235.1 Pseudomonas sp. NY15364
GTCACGCCAGTGGCATTGCCGGGTAGCTATGTTCGGAAAAGATAACCGCTGAAAGCATCTAAGCGGGAAACTTGCCTCAAGATGAGATCTCACTGGAGCCTTGAGCTCCCTGAAGGGCCGTCGAAGACTACGACGTTGATAGGTGGGGTGTGTAAGCGCTGTGAGGCGTTGAGCTAACCCATACTAATTGCCCGTGAGGCTTGACCATATAACACCCAAACAATCTGCCCTCAGGCAGAGGGTGTCGATGGTGAAGTCGACAGAAAGCCGAAAATTTGCGAGAGCTACAAGCCTCTATCACGTATCCAAGGGATAGCGCCTAACCGCGAGATCCCAACCGAATTGCTTGACGACCATAGAGCGTTGGAACCACCTGATCCCATCCCGAACTCAGAAGTGAAACGACGCATCGCCGATGGTAGTGTGGTGCTTCACCATGTGAGAGTAGGTCATCGTCAAGCTCCTACACGAAAGCCCTGATCAGTTTACTGATCAGGGCTTTCTCTTTTCTGCTCGAATGATGGTGTGGCTGTGAGAGTCCCGGAGTGCCGGCCACCGGAGCGCCGGCCGGATCATCGTCAAGCTCCTATATGAAACCCCAGATCGCAATCGCGGTCTGGGGTTTCTTCTTTGCGCTCGGGAAAGTTTCAAAGTGGTGCCAGCAGGCGAGCGGCTACCCTAAAGCAGGCATGTCGGCCTTTTACGGTGCTCAGGTAGAATGCGGGAATTCTGCAGGGGACTTTCATGTCTGACTCGCCGTCCGAACCCGCCTTGTCATCCTTACCGCTCGAGCAACTGGTCGCTTGTCACGAGTGCGATCTATTGATGCGCAAGCCGTTGCTGCAGGATGGCGAAAGTGCCGAATGTCCGCGTTGTGGCTACGAGCTGTTCAGCCATCGGCATCATGTGGTGCGACGCAGCATGGCATTGGTGCTGACCGCTTTACTGCTGTATGTCCCGGCGAACTTTCTGCCGATCATGCAGCTCAATCTGCTGGGCCAAATTTCGCAGGACACTGTCTGGAGTGGCGTGCTCGGTCTGTACGAGAGCGGTATGCAAGGCATCGCCGTGGTGGTGTTTCTGTGCAGCATGGCGGTGCCGCTGCTCAAGCTGCTCTGTCAGTTGCTGGTTCTGTTGAGCATCTGCCTCGACTTCGGGCGTAGCTATGGTCTTTTGCTCTACCGGATATATCACCACATGCGCGAGTGGGGAATGCTCGAGGTCTACCTGATGGGCATTCTGGTGGCGATGGTGAAGTTGATGGACCTGGCCGATCTTAGCCTGGGTCTGGGCTTGTTCTGCTTTATCGCATTGCTTCTGGTGCAGGTGTGGCTAGAGGTGACCATGTCGCCACATCAGATCTGGGAAGCGCTGTCCGGGGAGAACATTCATGCGGGCGATTGATGCAGGGCTGCTTGTCTGCCATGAGTGCCACCAGCTCAACCCGGTCGAAGACGGCGTCAGGCATCAGTACTGCAGTCGCTGCGGCGGGCAAATACATGCGCGTCGCCCCAATAGCCTGGTGCGCACCTGGGCCTTGTTGCTGACGTCGGCGATTCTCTATATCCCGGCCAACCTGCTACCGATCATGACGGTCAACAGTTTGGGCAAAGGGGCGCCAGCGACCATCATGGGCGGTGTGGTTGAGCTCGTTCACCTAGGGATGCTGCCGATCGCTGCGGTGGTGTTCATCGCCAGCATTCTGGTGCCCACGTTCAAACTGGTGGGTATTGCGCTGCTGCTGTATTCGGTGCAGCGCCATCTGCCGATGACGGCGCGCCAGCGTATTCTCATGTACCGCTTCATCGAGTGGATCGGCCGTTGGTCGATGCTCGACATCTTCGTCATCGCGATCCTGGTGGCGGTGGTGAATTTTGGCAGCCTGGCCAGTATCGCAGCTGGGGCCGGTGCCGCTGCCTTTGCCAGTGTGGTGATTCTGACCATGCTGGCTGCATTGACTTTCGACCCTCGTCTTATCTGGGATAACACGGAAACCGACCATGACTGACCTTCCTCTGGCCAAGACGCGTCCCGCTTCGAACTGGTCGGCCATCTGGGTTTTGCCTCTGATTGCGCTGCTGATCGGAGGCTGGCTGGCCTGGCGCGCCTACAGTGACGCCGGTATTCAGATCGAACTGATCTTCGCCAGCGGCGAGGGCATCCAGGCCGGCAAGACGGAGCTGATGTACAAGGGTATGGCAGTCGGTAAGGTAACGGACATCAGTCTCGATACCAGCGAGAAGAATCGGGGCGTCGTGGCCAAGCTGGAAGTGAACCAGGAGCTTGAACAGTACCTGCGCAGCGGCACGCGTTTCTGGCTGGTCAAGCCGAATGTCAGCCTTGCCGGTATCAGTGGCCTGGAGACGCTGGTTTCAGGCAACTACATCACCTTCAATCCTGGCAGTGGAGACACGACACGCAGCTTCACTGCATTGGCGCAGGAGCCGCCCATGAGTGATGACGTGCCGGGTTTGCACATCACGCTCAAGGCCGAGCGGCTGGGTTCGCTCAATCGTGACAGCCCGGTGTTTTATCGACAGATCCAGGTGGGGCAGGTCAAGAGCTACACCTTGGGTGAGGACCAGAGCACCGTGGAGGTGAAGGTCTTCATCGAACCGAAATATGCCCATCTGGTGAGAAAGCACACACGCTTCTGGAACGCCAGTGGTATCAGCGTCGATGCTGACTTGTCCGGCTTCAAATTGCGCAGCGAGTCGTTGGCCAGCATCGTCGCTGGTGGTATCGCCTTCGCCACGCCTGAACATCGCAAGGACAGCCCGCCCACCGACCCCGCGTTGCCGTTCCGCCTTTACGAGGACTACGACGAGGCCCAGGCCGGGATCAAGGTCGTGGTGACGCTGAGCGATTTCGAGGGGCTTCAGGAAGGCCGCACGCCGGTGATGTACAAGGGCATCCAGGTCGGTTCGCTGAAAACCTTGAAGGTTGATCGCGACCTCAACAGCGCTACAGCCGAGCTGACCATCAACCCATTGGCCGAGGAGTACCTAGTCGAGGGTTCGGAGTTCTGGGTAGTCAAGCCGTCCATTTCCCTGGCCGGCATCACCGGTCTCGAAGCTTTGGTCAAGGGTAACTACATCGCTGTGCGGCCGGGCGAGAAGGGTAAGCCACCAGCGCGCAATTTCGTCGCGCGCAGCAAGGCACCGCCCTTGGACCTGGGGGCGCCCGGTCTGCATCTGGTGTTGTTCACCGATCAGCTTGGTTCCATCGAGGTGGGCAGTCCGGTGCTTTACAAGCAGATCAAGGTGGGCTCGGTGCAGAGTTTCCAGTTGGCGCGTGACAACAGCCAGGTCGTGCTGGGCGTGCATATCGAGCCGGACTATGTGCACCTGGTGAATACCTCCACGCGCTTCTGGAATGCCAGCGGTATCACCCTCAAAGGCGGTCTTTCCGGTGTCGAGGTCAAGAGCGAGTCGTTGCAGACCCTGCTGTCCGGTGGTATTGCCTTCGAAACCCCTGATTTGCAGGCAGTCCGGTCGGATCGCCAGGTGCAGCGTTTCGCCCTGCATGCGGATCGCGACAGCGCCTTGCAACTGGGGCAGCAGATCAGCATCCGGGTCGCGGACGGCGATGGCCTGCAGCCCGGCACCCTGGTGCGCTACAAGGGCCTGGAGGTCGGCAAGGTAGAGAACCTTAGCCTGACCGATGATCTGCAGGCGGTGATCCTGAATGTGCGCATCACCCAGGCCGCCGAGCAGATCGCCCGCGAGGGATCGCGCTTCTGGGTGGTGAAGCCGGAGTTGAGTCTGACCCGCGCAGCGAACCTCGGCACGCTGGTCAGTGGTCAGTATCTGGAAGTCCAGCCTGCTGGGCAGAGGGGCGCGCGGCGTACCGAGTTCGTTGCCCTGGCCAGTGCGCCGAATCAGGCGGTGCGCGAGGAAGGCTTACGACTGGTGCTGAGCGCACCGCGGCGTGGTTCGATCAAACCGGGGGTGATCGTCAGCTACCGCGAGGTGCCGGTGGGCAAGGTGGTGGATTTCGAACTGGGGCCAACCTCGGATCGGGTGCTGATCCATGTGTTGATCGAGCCACGCTATGCGCCGCTGGTGCGTTCGGGCAGCCGCTTCTGGAATGCCAGCGGGATTGGTGTGGATGCCGGGTTGTTCAAGGGCGTGAAGGTGCGCACCGAGTCACTGGAGGCATTGCTCGAAGGCGGCATCGCCTTCGCTACGCCGAATAATCCGGAGATGGGCGGGCCAGCCCAGCCGGGGCAGACCTTTGCGCTGTTCGACGAGCCGCAGGAAGCCTGGATGCAATGGGCGCCGAAGATCGTGCTGGAGCAGTAAGACGATCATGGAAATGAAAGGGGCCGCAGTGAGCGGCCCCTTTCATTTTGCAGCTATAAAAGCTCGCGGCTGAAGCGGAATGCCGCCCAGCCGCTCCTACACAAGGTTGGCTGTAGGAGCGGCTTCAGCCGCGATGCGTTCAGGCCGGCTCGGCGGCTTCCTCCTGTTGAGGCGCCTGCGCCTTGGCACTTTCGCGCGGCTTGATGAACTTCCAGTCCGCCTCGTCGATATAGATGCCGTTGGGGCCGCTGCCGCCTTCCAGGTCGATGGCCACGTGGGCTGAGACCTGCGGCTTGACCGAGGCCAGGATCGGCACGAAGCCGAGCTGCAGGCTGGTCTCGATCAGCGCCTGCTGGTTGCGTTCGTCGATGTCCGCCGCCTCGTCGAGGTAGTAGGGCAGGCGGATACGCCCGGCCTGCTCGCGGTCCATCAGGTGCAGCAACAGGTACATGTTGGTCAGCGCCTTGATGGTCATGGTGGTGCCGTTGGAGGCCGCACCGTCGATGTCCGTGTGGATGACCGGCTGGCCGTGCACCTTGGTGATCTCGAAGGCCAGCTCGAACAGATCCTTCAGGCCCAGCTGGTTGCCGTTGGCCGCCACCAGGCGCGACAGGTAGTCCTTGGCTTCCTCGTTTTTGGCATCCTGCTCCGCCGATTGCGACAGGTCGAACACCGACAGGGTTTCGCCTTCCTCGTACTGGCCGGCGCTGTGGATGATCTGATCGATATGGCGCAGGGCTTCCTTGTTCGGCGCCAGGACGATGCGGAAGCTCGAGAGGTTGGAGACCTGGCGCTTGTTGATCTCGCGGTTGAACAGCGCCAACTGGTGTTCCAGGTTGTCGTAGTCGCTGCGGATATTGCGCAGGGTACGGGCGATATCGGTGACTGCCGCACGGCGCGCCTTGGCCAGGGTCAGGGCTTCGTCCTGGCGGTGGGCGTAAGCGTTGACCAGCAGTTGCAGGCGGCGCTCGACGTCGTCCTCGCTGTCGAACTTGGCCACACCTTTCAGGCGCACCTGGGCGTAGAGCGCTTCGATCTGACCGTCGATACGCTGCAGCGCCTGCCAGGTGTCCTGATAGTCGTTGAGCAGCGGCAGCAGGTTGTCCAGCGAGTCGTCCACCGGCTCCATGAACGGCGTGCCGAACGGCAGGTCGGCTGGCAGCAACTGGCGACGACGCAGGGCGTCTTCCAGGGTGCGCTCCTTGGCTTCCAGATCGGCCAGTTGACGGCCGACCAGTTGCAGCTTGGCGGACAGTTGCTGCACGCGCTCGGCGAAGGCATCGCTGGCACGCTTGAGTTCGTCCTGCGCGCCTTCCAGCTCGGCCAGGCGCTCCAACTTCTGCGGCTCTTCGGCAGTCAGGGTCTGGCTCTTGCGGAAGTCTTCCAGGGCTTTCTGCGCATCCAGCACGGCTTGGTACAGGGTTTCGGCCTGGGCCTTGCTGGCGGCGCGGTCTGCGGCGACCGACTGCTGGGTCTTGAGCTGCTTGAGCTCGCGTTCCAGACGATCCTTCTGGTCGCGCAGGGCAGCGCGGTCGGCCAGGGCCTGCAGGGCGGGGGGCTCGATATGGCTGAGGTCGATGGACAGGCCCGGCACGGCGAAGGTGTCGCCCTTGAAGCGATCCAGCACCGCTTCGACCGCCTTGACCCAGTCGTCGCCCTCGGCCTGGATGCCTTTCTCGCCGAGCGGCAGGCTGAACAGCTGGCCGTTGAACAGGCGCATCAGGCGGTCGACGTCCTGCTGGCTGAACTCCTCGCGCAGGCGCGAGTAGCTGTTGTTGTCAGCGTGGTCGAGCTGCTGCTTGACCGACTTGAGGCGTTTTTCCAGATCGCGGAGGCGCTCGTCCAGGTCTTCGCTGGAGAACTGGCGCGACTGCGCCAGGGCGCCGGCCAGTTCGTCGTGGGCGTCCTTGGCGGCGAGCAGTTGCTCTTCCAGTACCTTGGCGTTTTCCACCAGGGCGAAGCGGTTCTTCAGCACCGAAAGTTCGCCCAGCCAGCGCTGGATCTCGCTGATCTCGCGCTCCAGGCGCATCAGCTCACTGGTGCCGCCACGCTGCTCGTTCTGCAGGCCGTCCTGCTCGCTGCGGTAATGCTCGGCCTGGATCACCAGCTCTTCCTTGCGCGCATCGGCGTAGTCGTGCCAGGTGCCCAGCAGGTTGTCGAGCAGCGGCGAGAGGCGATGCAGCTTGCCGCGCAGAGTCTCGCGCTGAGTGACGCCCGAGGCCAGTGCCTCGATCAGCGGGCCGGCAGTCACCAGCGCCTGGTAGTCCTGCTCCATGCGGCGCACATCGCGAAACGCCTCTTCCGTCGCGGCGATATAGTCGACGCTGCCCGAGCGCAGGCTGTGCTCGAAGGCATCGAGGAACAGCTGCTTGAGCTTGGCGGCGGTGATCTCGCGCATGTGCAGCAGGTTGATGAACAGGGCGCGGAAGGTCTTCAGGCTCTGCTCGCTGGTCGAGCGCAGCGGGATCAGGGTCAGATCCAGCGGGATGCTGGTATGGCCGCCGACCAGCAGGCGACGCAGTTCGTCGGGCTTCAGTTCGTAGGCGGTGATGCCGGCCTGGCCGAGGTTCTTGAACAGCTCACGCTGACGCAGGCAGGTGCCGTTCTGCTGATAGTGCTCCAGATCCAGCTCGCCAGCGTAGGCGAAGAACTGGTGGCCGAAGCCGCCGCCCGGGCCGCGACCGGCCACGCCGATCACATGCGGGCCATGAGGCAGGGCGACTTCGACGAGGATGTAGCTGGTGTCGCTGGCGAAGTAGAACTTGCGCGAGGCTTCCAGGCTGTACTTGCCGAAGCTCATGTCCGACATGCGCGCCAGGATGGGGAACTGCAGGGCGTTGATCGAGGCGGATTTACCCAGGTTGTTGGCGCCGTAGACCGACAGCGGGTTTTCCAGCGGGAACAGGCCGAGACTGTAGCCGGCGGTATTCAGCAGGGCGAAGCGGCGGATGCCGTAGCGTTCCTGGCTCATGCGTCCATCTCCTGTGCGGCGCGTTCTTCGGCCATGGCGCGAGCCAGGGCGTCTTCCTCGGATTCTTCGATGTCCACGGCTTCGGTCGGATCGGCGTCGCCGTCATCGTCCAGCAGCACCGGCGCCGGCAGTGGCAGGTCGCTGCTGTGCAGGCTGGCAGCCAGGTCACGGTCGTGCTGCACCGACAGGCAGACGTCGAGGAAACGGTGCATCGGTGGCAGGAAACGGTACACGCCGTTGCTGTCCTCGGCGAAGCCGAGCTGCACTAGGCGGCGGATGATCTTGTCTTCCAGCTCCTCGAAGGTGGTGACCTCGGCCTGCAGGAACAGGTCGCGGTACTTTTCCAGCAGCGCCGGCAGCTCGTCACGGCCGATGCTGCCGCCGTCAAGTACGGAGAGCGGGTCGCGGCCCTGGTCGGCCAGGTGCTCGACCAGGATGAAGGTGAATAGCGCCAGACGCTGGGCGGTCTTGTTCACCTGCGGCGCCACCTGCTCGGGCACGAAGTAGTAGAAACCGCGCGGGTCGCAGACCAGCTCGAAGCCGAGGGCACGGAACAGCGCGCGATACTGGTCCTGCATGCTGGACAGCTGGGCGTAGCACTCCGGCTCGCTGCGCGAGATGTGGTAGCCCTTGAACAGGTCGCGGAAGGCGGCCGCGAGCTGGGTCATTTCTTTCAGATCGATGTTCATACGCAAGTCATCTGACGAATGTGGGAGCGAGCTCTGCTCGCGAAGCGTCCCGTAGTCGTTCGCGAGCAGAGCTCGCTCCTACAGGCTCGATCAAGGCAATCAACAAGGTGGAGCAAAGAAGGCGTTGGCTGCGCGCCCTGGTCCACCCTAGGTAAAAATCAGGCACTGGGGCGGCCCACCAACGCATAGGAGCTGATGCTGATTTCGTGCTCGCGGGTCAGGTAGGTCTGGCGTTCCAGGCGGTCGCGCTGGAAGCGGCCCTCGCGCGACAGGCGCGAGAACCAGTAGAGCAGCTCGTCGGTGGCGCCTTCCGGTTCCTGCTCCAGCAGCCAGGTCATCAGGTCCGGTAGTGGCAGGGCCTGTTCGCAGCGCTCGATCATTTCCCGCGCGGTTTTCGGCGCCTTGGGCGCGCCAGCCTTGCGGCTGTTGCTGGCCTTGGGGAAATGCGCCGGCTTGGCTTCGAAGCGGGCCAGGGCGTAGACGTAGGCCTCGACCTGGCTGGCGCTGCCGAGGAAGTTGCTTTGCGGACGGGTGAACAGCGGCATGGCTGCCTGCGGCACGGCGTCGATACCCTTCTTGCGGATCACCGACAGCGCCAGCGCGGCACCACGGGTCACGGCGTTGTGCCGGCGCGCTTCTTCGCGCAGTGGCAGGAGCAGTTCACGGGCCTTGCGCAGGGTCAGTTGGGCGGTGGTCTGCATTTCCAGGATGCGCGCGTGGGTGCGCAGCAGCAGGTCATCGTCGACCAGTTGGCCGAGACGCTGTTGATCGCCGAGCAGGCGCAGCAGCACCTGTTCAACGCGGCGCACGCCCTGCTCGAAGGCACCGTCGGCGGCGACCAGTTGAATCATCGGCTCGACATATTCGTCCCAGGTGGCCAGCACCTCGGCGTAGCGTTGGCGCAGGGGGATCTGCCGGTCGCTGGTCTTGGCCCGGTCGGCCACGCTGACCAGCGCCTGTTCGTCGTTGGCCAGCTTCTTTAATACGTCGCGCACGCGCATATCGAGCAGGCGCAGCTGGCGGGCCAGATCGTTGGCGTCGCGCACCTCGAAGGCATCCTGGATATAGCCGGCCAGGCGTTCCAGGTGGCGCAGGTACGCTTCGATCTCCAGGCACAGGCCGAGGCGGTGCTCGCGGCGCAGGTAGGCGAGAAAATCGTGGATCTGCGCATTGAGCTCGAAGCGGTTCGGGCTCTTGGCCACCGGCACGAGAATGTCCAAGCGAATCCAGGTGTCGAGCAGGGCAGTGGTGTCGCTGGGCGTGGCGTCGGGCAACTGCGTGGCGAGCTGGTTGCGCAGCTCCACCAGGCTCAGGGTGCCGGCGTCGAAACGCTCGCAGAGCGGTTCGAGCAACGTCCAGTGTTCGGCGAGGGCGCGCAATACGCGCTTGGGATCGATCATCGAGGCGCCGGGTCCAGGCAAGTGAAAAGGGAAGGATTGTACTGCAAGCGCGATGCCTGTTTTGAGTCCCAATCGATCAGAGGCATGGAGCAGCGATGCCGGGGACAAGCTTATCGCGACGTGACGTCATCGGGCTGTAACCAGGCTTTCATAGCCTGTCAGCCCAGGCAGGCCGAATAATGGTCATCGCCTGTTGTACAAAAAATCTCCAATGCCCTTTCGATATGCGCCGGTTATCGGCACAATTCGCGTCCACTTTTTTCCGGGTGCCTTTTGCGGTACCCATTGGCCGACCTTGCTGGGGCGACGAGATGATCCAGACGCCGTACTACCTCATCGACAAACAGAAGCTTCTGGTCAACCTGGAGAAGATCGCCTACGTGCGCGAGAACTCCGGTGCCAAGGCGCTGCTGGCGCTGAAATGCTTCGCCACCTGGTCGGTGTTCGACCTGATGCAGCAATACATGGACGGCACCACGTCGTCTTCGCTGTATGAGCTGAAACTGGGCCGCCAGAAGTTCGCTGGCGAAACCCACGCCTACAGCGTGGCCTGGGCCGACGACGAGATCGAAGAGATGGTCGCCAACTGCGACAAGATCATCTTCAACTCCATCGGCCAGCTCGAACGCTTCGCCGAGCGTACCGAAGGCACCATCCGCGGCTTGCGCGTCAACCCGCAGGTGAGCAGCTCCGACTACCTGCTGGCCGACCCGGCCCGTCCATTCAGCCGCCTCGGCGAGTGGGACCCTGCGAAGATCGAGCAGGTCATGGGGCAGATTTCCGGCTTCATGTTCCACAACAACTGCGAGAACGGCAGCTTCGAGCTGTTCGACAAGATGCTCACCACCATCGAAGAGCGTTTCGGCCACCTGATCGCTCAGGTCGAGTGGGTCAGTCTCGGTGGCGGCATCCACTTCACCGGCGAGGGTTATCCGATCGATGCCTTCTGCGCGCGCCTTAAAGCCTTCTCCGAAAAATACGGCGTGCAGGTGTATCTGGAGCCGGGCGAAGCGGCGATTACCCTGAGCGCCTCGCTGGAAGTGACCGTGCTCGACACCCTGTACAACAGCAAGCACCTGGCGGTGGTCGACAGCTCCATCGAAGCGCACATGCTTGATCTCTTGATCTACCGCCTCAACGCCAAGATGGCGCCGAATGACGGCGAACACACCTACATGGTCTGCGGCAAGAGCTGCCTGGCCGGGGATATCTTCGGCGAGTACCAGTTCGACAAGCCGCTCAAGATCGGTGATCGCCTGTCGTTCATCGACGCTGCCGGTTACACCATGGTCAAGAAGAACTGGTTTAACGGTCTGAAGATGCCGTCCATCGTGGTGAAACAACTCGACGGTAGTGTCGAGGTGGTTCGCCAGTTCGAGTTCGACGACTACCTGTCCAGCCTGTCGTGATCTTGTCGTAGGGTGGATGACGCTTTTCCCATCCACCATGGCGCATGTGTTCGGTGGACGGGGGAAGCGTCGTCCACCCTACGATTTCCAACGTAATAATCGTCCAAAACGCAGTACCCAGGAGGTGAAACAATTGAAGAAGAATGTTCTGATCATTGGTGCAGGAGGTGTTGCCAAGGTGGTGGCCCATAAGTGCGCGCAACACAATGACGAGTTAGGTCGCATTGCAATTGCGTCGCGCAACATCTCCAAATGCCAGGCCATCATCGACAGCGTGCAGGCAAAGGGCGGTCTCAAGCAGCCCGGCGAGATCAAGGCCTATGCGCTGAACGCCCTGGACGTGGAAGCGACCAAGGCACTGATCCGCGAAACCGAATCGCAGATCGTCATCAATGTCGGTTCGGCGTTCCTCAACATGTCCGTACTGCGTGCCTGTATCGACACCGGCGTCGCCTATCTGGACACCGCCATCCACGAAGATCCGAGCAAGATCTGTGAAACCCCGCCGTGGTACGGCAACTACGAGTGGAAGCACCTGGCCGAATGCCAGGACAAGGGCGTGACCGCCATCCTTGGCGTCGGCTTCGACCCGGGCGTAGTCAACTCCTATGCCGCTCTGGCGCAACAACAGTACTTCGACAAGATCGAGTCGATCGACATCCTCGACGTCAACGCCGGTTCGCACGGCAAGTACTTCGCCACCAATTTCGACCCGGAAATCAATTTCCGCGAATTCACCGGCACGGTCTACAGCTGGCAGAACAGCCAGTGGGTGAGTAACCGCATGTTCGAAGTCAAACGCACCGACGATCTGCCGGTGGTGGGCGAACAGAACCTGTACCTGACCGGCCATGACGAGGTGCACTCGCTGTCCAAGCACCTCGACGTACCGAACGTCCGCTTCTGGATGAGCTTCGGCGATCACTACATCAACGTGTTCACCGTGCTGAAGAACCTCGGCCTGCTCTCCGAGCAACCGGTCAAGACCGCCGAAGGCCTCGAAGTGGTGCCGCTCAAGGTGGTCAAGGCCGTGCTGCCGGACCCCGCCTCGCTGGCGCCGGGCTACACCGGCAAGACCTGCATCGGCGACCTGGTCAGGGGCACCAAGGATGGCCAGCCGCGCGAGCTGTTCATCTATAACGTGGCCGACCACGAAGACGCCTTCGCCGAGACCGACAGCCAGGGCATCTCCTACACCGCCGGCGTACCGCCGGTCGCCGCTGCGCTGCTGGTGGCGCGTGGCGAGTGGGATGCCAAGCGCATGGTCAACGTCGAGGAACTGCCGGCCGAGCCGTTCCTCAAGCTTCTTGATGTGATGGGCCTGCCCACCCGCATCAAGGACGAGCACGGTGATCGTCCCTGGGATCAGTAAGCCCAGGTGAACCCCAGAAGCCCCGCTGCGCAAGCTGCGGGGTTTTTGTTTTTGGGACACTTTGTTTGCCCGCAATCCCGTTGTGGCGCTTCCCGCTCCGACCATTTCACGCGACAATCCGCCCCTGTTGAAAAACCTCTCTCTGGAGCGCCTGTGATTCCCGAACAGCGCCGTCGCGCCTACCTCGACGCCATGCAGGTGGCCACCTGGCTGCCGCGTACCGAACTGCCCTTCGCGGCAGCGTCGCGTCTGGAGCTGCTTGAGTCGCAACAGGAGGAAGCGTTCGAGCCCGTGCCAGAGCCTGTTGCCGTCACTCCGGCTGCCGTGCGTGAAGCGCCGGTCGAGCGGCCGAAGATCGAAATCCCGCGACCGGGCGCACAGCCCCGTCAGGCGGCTGTCGAGCCGGTGGCGGAACCGGAGCCGGTCGAGGAAAAGCCGGCTCGGGTCAGTGCTCCGCCGCCGCGTTTTTCCCTGCAGTTGCTGCGGGCCGGCGATTGCGCCTTACTGGTGGAGCTGCCCACCGGCCAGCCTTTCCAGAGCCGCGACCCGGCCTACATCCTGCTCAAGGATTTGTTGCGCGCCGCCGGCCTGCCGGACAGTCCACAACTGCTCGGCGAGCCGGTGCGCTGGCCGCTATTGGTGCGAGGCAATATGGACCAAGGCCCGCAAGCGGCGCTGGAGTTCGTGCAGAGCTTCGTGGCTGCGCGTCTGGAAGAGCAGCCCAGCGCCTGCCTTTGGCTGGTGGGTTTACCGGCCATTCGCTTTGCAGGCGAAGGCGATGAGCACAGCTACAACCGTGAAATGCAGGTTGAAGGCCTTGGTGCCTGCTGGGCATTGCCGGGCCTGGAACTGCTGATGGAAGAACCGACGCGCAAGCGCGAGTTGTGGCAGGCCATGCGGCGTGTTCGGCAGCGCTGGCTAGCTCCGTGAAACGATCAGCTACGCGTCGGCCCTGCTGCGTTGAAAACAATCTGGAGCGCCAGCCCGGTCGAAATGCTCATGTACAAAAGTACAGTCGCCCGCGACTCCGACCGTTTCTCACTTGTTTTTGCGGGGCCGCCATCGGTATTGCATGGCTCTAGCTCGCAAGATCATAGATATTTTTGAGTATTCCAATGAGCGATGCGATTTCCTTCCGCCCGATGACCGAGGCGGATCTCGATGCCGTGCTGAAGATCGAATACGCCGCCTTCAGTCATCCGTGGACGCGCGGTATCTTCACCGACAGCCTCAAGTCCTATAACTGCTGGCTGATGTTCGAAGGTAATCAGCAGGTCGGTCACGGCGTGATCAACCTGATTCTCGACGAAGCACACCTGCTCAATATCACCGTCAAGCCGGAAAGCCAGGGCCGTGGTCTTGGCTTGCGCCTGCTCGAACACCTGATGAAAGAGGCTTACGAGTTGGGTGGACGTGAATGCTTCCTTGAAGTGCGCGCCAGCAACCAGAGTGCCTACCGCCTGTACGAGCGTTTCGGTTTCAACGAAGTCGGTCGCCGCCGCGATTACTACCCGGCAGTCGGCGGACGTGAAGATGCGCTGGTGATGGCCTGCACACTGGTCGATTGACCGTACGGTGTGCCGTGCGCACCAGGAATCACCCCGGATGCCCATCCACCCGCGCCTGGCACAGCATCGGCGCGTAATACCAGGCGAACAGGACGAAGGCCACGCCCCAGCATACGGCTGCTAGCCATAGCCAGTCGCTGCCTGCCGAGACCCGAATCAGCGCGCCTAGATTGAGTAAGCCGAAAGCCCACGACATCGCCCGGGGCGGTTGCAATGCGCGGCCGGTGTGGCCGAGGCTGACCCGCGCCATCATCGCCAGAATCAGCCCGCCCATCGCACCCACCGCCAGGGCGTGGTTGGCCGTGCTGGGTTGCGTCAACCAGCCCAGGTGCCAGGCGGCCATGCCGAGGCTGGCGACCAGCAGCCAGGCGTAGCCCAGGTGTAGCGACCACAGCAGCGGCACGCCCCAGATACCGCGCAGATGCCAGCGCCACAGGCGCAGGCCGTGCAGCACGCTCAGCAGGATGAACGGCACGGCTAACCAGGGACTCGCCTGCAGGTTATGCCCGCTGGCGAACAGGGCGGCGACCAGCACGCCGCAGACCAGCAGCAAGCGATCCAGCCGGGGATGGGCGGCGAAGGCCTCGACCCGACCCAGGCCGCGCTGGGTAAAGAAGGGAATCACCCGACCACCGATCAGGCTCAGCATGACTGCAATCAGCCACAGTGCGGCCAGTGCGCCACGGCGTTGCAGGCTATCGTCGCCGTGCACCAGGCCGGCGAGCGTGACGGACTGACACAGCGCGAGCAGGCTCAGCACCAGCAGGATCGGGTAGTTGTTGCGTTGCCGGGCGGTGATCAGCTGGCGCGCCATCTGCGCAATGAACAGCCCGGTAAAGGCCAACTGCAGCACGACCAGCAGAGCCAGCGGAACGGGGAAGAACCACACCAGGCGCGCGGCCAACCACAGCCCAAACAGTGCG
Organism: Pseudomonas sp. NY15364; assembly: GCF_048068235.1. NCBI lineage: Bacteria > Pseudomonadati > Pseudomonadota > Gammaproteobacteria > Pseudomonadales > Pseudomonadaceae > Pseudomonas > Pseudomonas sp. NY15364. Next base: position 14,637 of record NZ_JBLUPX010000018.1, read on the forward strand.
ACCAGAGGGCGGCCGCTGAGGCCCGGACTGCCTGTCCAGGTCTGCACGGCAGTGAGCAGGAAGCCGGCGATGATCGCCAGGCCGAAACCAAAGGGCATTTCGTGGCGATGCCAGGCCAGCATGCCACCCGGCACCGCTGGGGTGGTCAGCCCGTGCAGCGCCGCCGCCCAGAGGGCGATGGCGAGCACGGCGAACAGGGCTCCGGCGACAAAGAACGGGCGAAAGCCCAGGCGCCAGAAGGGCGCGATGGCCAGTGCCCGCTTGCGGTCAAGCAATTGCATGTGCGCATGCCTCGTCTTTCAGGCGCCCCTGAGCGATCAGACGCAGCACGTAGCCGATCTTCAGTACGCTCGGACCAATCAGTGTCAGGCTGTGGGCCAATACCAGTGTCGGCACATTCAGGTGCTTCTCCAGGCCGTAGGCTGCCATCAGCCCCACCAGCAGCAGGATCAGGCCGGTCCAGAGCAACTGGCTGGACAAGTGCAGAATCTGCAGCGGTGGAAGATTCAGTGGGTACATGGTTCACCTCCTCATCGTTTAGCTATCCAGCGCCGAGGCCGGGCCGAAGAACTCATAGCGGCTCTGCTCGACGGGAACGCCCAGCGCTTGCAGATGACGCTTGACCTGCGCCATGAAGGGCTTCGGGCCGAGGAAGTAGGCGTCCAGATCGCGCTCGGCCGGCAGCCATTGCTCCAGCAGATCGCGGCTGAGAAAACCCTCGGCGTCGGCCCGGTCACCCGCGCGCGGCTCGCTGTAGCACACGTAGTGGCGAATCTGCGGATGCTCGGCGGCATGGGCATCGACCCAGTCGCGGAAGGCATGCACCTCGGCATTGCGTGCGCAGTGGATGAAATGGATCGGCCGGCCGCTGTATCGCGCCGCGTCGAGCATGGCCAGTGCCGGGGTGATGCCGACGCCGGCGCTGATCAGGGCCAGTGGTTTGTCCGACTCGTTCAGGGTGAACTCGCCAGCGGGCGGGAACAGGTCCAGCACATCGCCGACCTGAACCTGGTCATGCAGATGGTTGGACACACGGCCGCCAGGCTCGCGCTTGACGCTGATGCGGTATTCACGGCCGTTGGCCGGGGCCGACAGCGAGTAGTTGCGGCGTACCTCTTCGCCGTCCAGCAGCAGGCGCATGCCAATGTACTGGCCCGGCTGGTAGTCGAGCAGAGCTCCACCATCGACAGGTAGCAGATGGAAGGAGGTGATCTCGGCGCTCTCGACGACCTTGCGTGCTACGCGGAAGGCCCGCGCGCCACGCCAGCCACCAGGTGCCGTAGCGTTGTCCTGATAGAGCTGTTCCTCGGCGCCGATGAAAATGTCGGCCAGTTGCTGGTAGGCCACGGCCCAGGCATCGATCACCGCATCGGTGGCGATCTCGGCGCCCAGCACCTCGCGAATCGCGCGTAGCAGACAACTGCCGACGATGGGGTAGTGCTCGGGGAGGATCTGCAGGGCGACGTGCTTGTTCACCACCTGGCGTACCAGCGGGCCGAGGGCTTCGAGTTTGTCGATATGGCGCGCGTACATCAGCACGCCGTTAGCCAGGGCACGTGGCTGGTCGCCGCTGGCCTGGTGCGCCTGGTTGAACAACGGGCGCACCTCGGGGTACTCACTGAGCATCATCCGGTAGAAATGGGTGGTGAGCGCTTCGCCGCCGCTTTCCAGCAGAGGCACGGTGGCTTTGATCAGGTCACGTTGAGCGTTGGTCAGCATGGGGGTATCTCCGCAAGGCAAATAAAGACGCCGGTGTGGCTCGTATGGCCAGTTGTGGCGTGCTAGCGTTAGCGGTAGATACCTATCAGTAAGCGTGCCAGATAAATAATCCTTAAATATCAGTGGCTTGCTTTTATTGTTGTTTTAATGACTCGCTCTATGTGCGGGTCATAAAGACTTTGAGTAGTCGAAATGACCGCTAATCCTCTGCTGGAAACTCTTATTCCCCTGGTCGCCGATCTGTCTCGCGAGCTGGACGATGGCGAGCGTTATCGCCGACTGCTCGCGGCCTTGCGCCAGTTGTTCCCTTGCGATGCCGTGGCGCTACTGCGGCTCGACGGCGAAATTCTGGTGCCCTTGGCGGTCGAGGGGCTAAGCCCCGATACCCTGGGACGACGTTTCAAGGTCAGCGAGCATCCGCGCCTGGCTGCGTTGCTGGAGCACGCCGGGCCGACCCGTTTCGCTGCTGATTGCGGTTTGCCTGACCCCTACGACGGACTGGTAGAGGGGTTGCATGGCCACCTGGAAGTGCACGATTGCCTCGGTTGCCCGCTGTACCTAGACGAACAGCTCTGGGGCCTGTTGACCCTGGATTCGCTCGATCCGGCCAGCTTTGGCCGGCTCGATCTGGACAGCCTCGACGCCTTTGCCAGCTTGGCCGCGGCGACGGTCAAGGTCAGCGAGCGTATCAGCGGCCTGGCGCAGCGGGTTGAGGCCGAGCGTCAACTCAACGAGCTGTACAAACAGGCCCGCCAGCAACCGCGCGAGCTGGTAGGGCAGAGCACGGCGCTACGCAAGCTACAGGACGAGATTCGCTTGGTCGGCGATAGCCCGCTGACCGTGCTGATCACAGGGGAAACCGGCGTCGGCAAGGAGCTGGTGGCCGAAGCCATCCACGCCGCCTCGCCGCGTGCGCAGCGGCCGCTGGTCAGCATCAACTGCGCGGCATTGCCCGATGCGTTGGTGGAGAGCGAACTGTTCGGCCATGTACGCGGCGCCTTCTCTGGCGCGATGAGCGAGCGCAGCGGCAAGTTCGAGCTGGCCGATGGTGGCAGCCTGTTCCTCGACGAGGTGGGCGAGCTGCCGCTGGCGATTCAGGCCAAGCTGTTGCGCGTGCTGCAGAGCGGCCAGTTGCAACGGGTTGGCTCGGATCGCGAGCACCGCGTCGATGTGCGAGTGATCGCCGCCACCAACCGCGATCTGGCGGCCGAAGTGCGTGCCGGACGGTTTCGCGCCGATCTTTATCACCGCCTGAGCGTCTACCCGTTGCCGGTGCCGCCGCTGCGTGAGCGCGGTCGCGACGTGCTGCTGTTGGCCGGCTACTTCCTCGAAGAAAACCGCGCCCGGCTCGGGCTGCGCAGCCTGCGCCTGAGTGCCGAGGCGCAGAAGGCGCTGCTGGGCCACGACTGGCCGGGCAACGTGCGTGAGCTGGAGCACTTGATTGGCCGCGCGGCGATCAAGGCGCTGGCGCGCCATGGCGAGCGACCGCGCATTCTCAGTCTGGATGTGCAGGATCTGGACTTGCCGAGTAGTGAGACGAGCGCCGCCGTCGAGGCCGTGTTGGCGTCCGGCGAGCCGGTGCCGGAAGGTGTGGAGCTGCGCACGGCGGTGGACGCTTTTCAGCGCCAGTTGATCGAACAGTGCCTGGCGCGTCATCAGGGCAAGTGGGCTGATGCGGCGCGTGAGCTGGGCGTGGATCGCGCCAACCTCAGCCGCTTGGCCAGGCGCTTGGGCATTCGCTAGCTGGCCTGTGGGAGGGGCTTTAGCCGCGATCTGTTCACGTCACGGCTAAAGCCCCTCCCACAGGTTATTCCTGCTGGAACACCAGCGCTTTCAGGCCGCTCTCGGGCGAGATATCGGGGAACTCCGGCGGGTTGTCCAGACGCTCGACGAAGCGCAGTTGTGGCGCTTCGGCGGCCATGCCGTCGATGATGAAATCTGGGCCGATATCCGGGTCGTTGACGCAGGCCAGCACGGTGCCGTGCTCGGTCAGCAGCTCAGGCAGGCGCCGGAGAATCTTGGCGTAATCCTGGGTGAGGGCGAAGCTGCCTTTCTGGAAGCTCGGCGGGTCGATGATGATCAGGTCATACGGGCCGCTCTTGCGCACCTTGCCCCAGGACTTGAACAGCTCGTGACCGAGAAACTCCACTCGGGAGAGGTCGTGCCCGTTCAGGCGATGGTTGTCGCGCCCGCGCGACAGGGCCGCACGTGCCATATCCAGATTGACCACATGCGCAGCACCGCCAGCGATGGCGGCCACGGAGAAGCCGCAGGTGTAGGCGAACAGGTTGAGCACCCGTTTACCGGCGGCCTGCTCACGCACCCACTGGCGACCCAGGCGCATATCGAGGAACAGCCCGCTGTTCTGCTTGCTGCCCAGATCCAGCAGGTAGTGCAGGCCATCCTCGATGATCGGCCATTGCGCCTGCGGCTCACCGGCTAGCCATTCGCTCTCGCTGCCCTGTACGTAGCGGTGCTGCAGCAGCAGGCCGCGTGCGCCGCTGGCCTGCCATTGCGGCGTTTCCAGCAGCTCCATAAGCAGCGGTCGCAGTGCCGGCGACGGCTCGCGAAACAGCATCACCAGCACAACGCCGGACAGCCAGTCGACGGTGATCTGCTCCAGCCCCGGCCAGCAGCGACCACGGCCATGGAATAGGCGACGGGTCTCGTTGCCGGGGTGGTTGTCCAGCGCCTGTAGCAGGTGCTCGCGCAGGGTGGCGAGGGCGGTATCAGTCATCGCGGGTCAGCACTTCCAGCAGCTCGATTTCGAAGGTCAGGTCGGAGTTGGGTGGAATCGCACCCATGCTGCGCTCGCCATAACCCAGATGCGCGGGCACCTGCAGCTTGCGTTTGCCGCCGACCTGCATGCCCATCAGGCCCTGATCCCAACCCTTGATCACCCGGCCGGTACCGATCACGCACTGGAACGGCTTGCCGCGCGAGTAGGACGAGTCGAACTCGCTGCCATCGGCCAGCCAGCCGCGATATTGGGTGGTGATCAGGGCGCCCTTGACCACGGCCTTGCCGTCGCCGTGTTGCAGGTCTTCGATGATCAGTTGGTCAGTCATGTCAGGTTTCCTTGCGGTGACGGTTTTGGCTGGCCTGCACGGAGCGCTCGGCGGGGACGCGCAGTTGAACCAGCAGGTAGTCGGCGAACGCCGGCTCATAGTTCTGTAGAGCGATGGCGCCGGCCATGCAGCTCAGCCAGCTTTCCGCCAGCGCCTGGTCGATTGGCCACTGCGCATGGAAGGCCGGAATGCTGATGCTGCCGTATTTCTCGGCGAACAGGCGCGGCCCGCCCAGCCAGCCACTGAGAAAGCACGCCAGCTTGTCGCGTGAGGCGCTCAGGTCGGCTGGGTGCAGGGCGCGCAGGGCGGTGGCTTCGGGGCGTTCGTCCATCAGCCGGTAGAAGTCGTCGACCAGGCGGCGCAGGCCGTCGATACCGCCAGCGGCCTGGTAGGAGGCGTCGCCGGTGCCGTAGGGAGGTGTGTCGCTCATCGCGTTGTTCCGCGGAAAAGGCGCCATTGTAACCGCTGGCGTAGAATGCTCGGCCAGTTTGGTTCGAGGTAATGGGTAACTGCAGAGGCTGTTTTCTCCCCTCTCCCATTCATGGGAGAGGGGCCGGGGGAGAGGGGAAAAGCTCACACCCTCTCCCCAGCCCTCTCCCGCAAGCGGGAGAGGGGGCAGATCGTGCTTGCCTGAAAAGATGATGACGCAACCCCAGCAAGGCTTCGTGCTTAGCCGCCATTGGCGTGACACGCCGGAGGGCACCGAAGTGGCCTTCTGGCTGGCGACCGATGCCGGCCCGCGCCAGGTGCGGCTGCCGTGCCAGGACGTGGTGGCCTTTATCCCCGCCGAGCAGCGTGCCTGGGCCGAGCCGTTGCTGCGTAATGAGAAAGGCGTCGAGTTGCGTGAGCTGGCTTTGCGCGACTTCAAGCGTCGCCCGGTGTTGGGCCTGTATTGCCGCCAGTACCGCCAGTTGCTGCAGTTGGAGAAGAAGCTGCGCCAGGTCGGTGTCGATGTGTACGAGGCCGATATTCGGCCGCCAGATCGTTACCTGATGGAGCGCTTTATCACTGCCAGCGTGCTCTTCGATGGCATCGAGCAGCAGGACGGCAGCCTGCTGTGCAAGTCGCTCAAACCCGCCGCCGATTACCGCCCAACGCTGCGTCTGGTGTCGCTGGATATCGAGACCAGCGCTCGTGGCGAGCTGTATTCCATCGCCCTGGAAGGCTGTGGCCAGCGTCAGGTCTACATGCTCGGCCCGGCCAATGGCGACGCGAGTATCGTCGATTTCGACCTGGAGTACTGCGACAGCCGCCAGTTGCTGCTCGAACGCCTCAATGCCTGGCTGCAGCGGCATGACCCGGACGCCATCATCGGCTGGAACCTGGTGCAGTTCGACCTGCGCGTGCTGCGCGATCACGCCGAGCAACTCAAGGTGCCGCTGCTGCTGGGGCGTGGCGGCGACGTAATGGGCTGGCGCCAGCACAACAGCAGCCAGCACTACTTCGCCGAGGCAGCCGGGCGGCTGATCATCGATGGCATTGAGGCGCTGCGCTCGGCGACCTGGAACTTCCCTTCGTTCAGCCTGGAATCGGTGGCGCAGACCCTGCTCGGTGAGGGCAAGGCCATCGACACGCCCTATGCGCGGATGGATGAGATCCAGCGCATGTACGACGAGGACAAGCCGGCGCTGGCCCTCTACAACCTCAAGGACTGCGAGCTGGTCACGCGTATCTTTGCCCACACCGATCTGCTCGCCTTCCTGCTGGAGCGCTCCAGCGTCACCGGCCTGGCGGCCGACCGCAGCGGCGGCTCGGTGGCGGCTTTCACCCATTTGTACCTGCCGCCCATGCATCGCCTGGGCTTCGTTGCGCCCAATCTCGGTGACATTCGTGGCGAGAACAGCCCTGGCGGTTTCGTCATGGACTCGCGCCCCGGTCTGTACGATTCGGTGCTGGTGCTGGACTACAAGAGCCTGTACCCGTCGATCATCCGCAGCTTTCTGATCGACCCGCTGGGCCTGGTCGAAGGGTTGCACCAGCCGGATGACGAACATTCGGTGGAGGGTTTTCGCGGCGCGCGATTCTCGCGCACCCGGCATTGCCTGCCGGCCATCGTCGAGCGCGTCTGGCAGGGCCGTGAGGCGGCCAAGCGCGAGGGCAACGCGGCCTTGTCGCAGGCGCTGAAGATCATCATGAATGCCTTCTACGGCGTGCTCGGCTCCGGCGGCTGCCGCTTCTTCGACCCGCGCCTGGCGTCGTCCATCACCCTGCGCGGGCACCAGATCATGAAGCGCACCCGTGAGCTGATCGAGGCCGAAGGCCATGCGGTGATCTACGGCGACACCGACTCCACCTTTGTCTGGCTCGGACGCGCCCATGACGAGGACGAGGCAGAGCGCATCGGCCGCTCGCTGGTAGCGCGCGTGAACGCCTGGTGGCGTGAGCATCTGCAGAATGACTACGGCTTGGCCAGCGCCCTGGAGCTGCAGTTCGAGATCCATTACCGGCGCTTTCTCATGCCCACCATTCGCGGCACCGAGGAGGGCAGCAAGAAGCGCTACGCCGGCCTGGTTCACGACGTGGACGGCAGCGAACGCATGGTGTTCAAAGGGCTGGAAACGGTGCGTACCGACTGGTCGCCGCTGGCCCAGCGTTTTCAACAGGAACTCTATCGCCTGGTGTTCGCTGGTCAGCCCTATGAGGACTACGTGCGCGACTACGTGAAACGCACCCTGGACGGTGAGCTGGACGAGCTGCTGGTGTATCGCAAGCGCCTGCGCCGACGCCTCGACGACTACCAGCGCAACGTGCCGCCGCACGTACGCGCCGCGCGCCTGGCCGACGAGCACAACCAGCGCCTTGGCCGGCCCCTGCAATACCAGCGCGGCGGCTGGATCAGCTACCTGATCACCACTGCCGGGCCACAGCCGCTGGAGCGTTTGCAGTCACCCATCGACTACGAGCACTACCTGAGCCGCCAACTACAGCCGGTGGCCGATGCCATCCTGCCGTTCGTCGGCGGCGAGTTCGAGCGGCTGCTGGACGGGCAGCTCGGCTTGTTCTGAAACCTTCGGATAAATAGCGAACCCTGTAGGAGCCTAATGCTGTTCACTTAAGGATGCACACGTTTGGCTCCCCTCTCCCATTTATGGGAGAGGGGCTGGGGGAGATGGCCGAAAACATCGCGGAACTGCCATATCCCCCTCTCCCCAGAGGGGCGAGGGGACTGATTGCGTTCGACCCTTTCTTATGTGAGCAGCATTACTGTAGGAGCCCGCTTGCGGGCGATCCTGATGCCGCCGGCTGATCGTCAGCAAGCTGGCTCCTACAAGGCGGCAGCAGGCTCTGTAGCGGCGTAGAATTGGAAATACCTTGTAAAATTCGCCCCGTTGAGCGGCGCTCGCGGCCTGAATATATTTGCGCCCGTGATGCCGGGCCCCTCTGGCGGTTAACACCGCGATGTCGGAATCACAGTCTGTTCAATCTGACTGTAGGAGGGGCTCATGACTGCCCTAGAACCGTTCCTCTTCGCCGACTTCCTCGGCACGGCCACTTGGTTGTGGCTGGTCTTCATCGCTGTCGTCATCTCCCTGCTGGCCTTCGACCTTGGCGTGCTGCATCGCGATAACCGCGAAATCGGCGTGCGCGAGAGTCTGTTGCTGTCCGCCGGCTACATCACTGCGGGTCTGTTGTTCGGTGTCTGGGTGTTCTTCCAGAAGGGCGGCGACGCCAGCATGGATTACCTCACCGGCTTTCTGATCGAGAAATCGCTGTCGATGGACAACGTGTTTCTCATGGCCATGATCTTCAGCTTTCTCGCCATCCCTCGGCAGTACCAGCACAAGGTGCTGTTCTGGGGAATCATGGGCGTGCTGGTGCTGCGGGCGATCATGATCGGCCTGGGCGCCGCACTGATCCACGAGTTCGCCTGGATCCTCTACGTGTTTGGCGCCTTCCTGTTCTTCACCGGTATCAAGATGCTGTTCTCCAAGCTCGATGATGCGCCGGACCTGCAGAACAACGTGCTGGTCAAGTTCCTGCGCAAGCACCTGCGCGTGACCGATGACCTGCACGGCCAACGCTTCTTCGTGCGCCAGGACGATGGCAAGGGGCGCAGCGTGCTGTGGGTGACGCCGCTGTTCCTGGCGCTGATCCTGATCGAGTGCGCCGACCTGGTGTTCGCCATCGACAGCGTGCCGGCGATCTTCGCCATCACCCAGGATCCGTTCATCGTCTACACCTCGAACATCTTCGCCATCCTCGGCTTGCGCGCCCTGTACTTCGCCCTGGCGGCGCTGATCCACCGCTTCGCCTACCTCAAATACGCGCTGGCGCTGGTGCTGGTGTTCATCGGCGCGAAGATTTTCCTGGTCGGCATCATCGGCAAGATCCCCGCCGTGGTGTCGCTGAGCGTGACCCTGGGCCTGCTGATCGGTGGCGTACTGCTGTCGCTGTACAAGACCCGCGGTCAGCCGCCCGCCAACATCTGACGTATGAACCGGGCCTCGTCACACTGGCGAGGCCCGGTTTCGCAAGTGGAGAAATCGAGATGTATCAAACTTGGAAAAAACGCCTGGCGCCTGTCGTCCTAGGCGTAGCGCTGATTACTCTGGCGGGCTGCGATGCCGCCGAGCAGTCCGCGCAGAAGCTCGCCGAAGAGGCGAAGAAGGAAGCCCAGACGCTGGTCGAAGAGTCGGTCGGTGAGATGGTCGATGAGGTCAATCGACAGGTGGATTCCCTGCAGGAATCCACCAACCGCGCCCTAGGTAAAGAAGGCGAGGAGCAGGCCGAGAAGGACGATGAAGCCTAGCCGCAGAAGGCGGATCAACTCGAGGCTCAGGGTGTCGAGACCTGAGGTCGCAACGCCCTGTATCGATACGGTGGGGTAGGCTAGTTGCCTGCCCGCGCCACTTCTTCCATCACCAGCGCTCGCAACGGGGCTGGGCCGAACTCACGCAGCGGCTGGCCATTGACGAAGAAGGTCGGCGTACCGCGTACACCTACGGTCTGCACATCCTGCATGTCGGTCTTCAGAATGGCGTCGATGGCTGGTGAATGCATCTCCTCGCGTGCCTTGGCTACGTCCAGACCGACTTTCTCGGCTGCCTCCCAGGCCTTGGTGGCGCTGGCGTCGTCATGCCATTGCGGCTGGGCCTGAAGGATGGCGTCGAGTACCGGCAGATAGAGATCCTGCCTGCGCGCTGCTTCCAGCAAGCGTGCCGCTTCTTCCGAAGCCTGGTGGAAGAGGGTGTAGCGGATCACCAGGCGCACACTTTGCGGGTTCTCCGCCAGGATCTGTTTGACGTAGGGATGAAAGGCACGGCATGCCTCGCAGGACGGGTCGAAGAACTCGACGATGGTGACCGGAGCCTTGGCTGGCCCGACCACGGGGGAATGGAAGCGCACCAGGCTGCTACTGTCCTGAACCGGGTGAACCGATTCGGCGTGCTGCTCGGATGGCGCCAGGCCCTGATAGAGCAGGGCTGCACCGGCGAACAGGGCAAGAATCAGCAGACTGATGGTGACGACCAGGGTTTTGCGGGTCATTGCGGGGTTCTCCGGCGAACGATGAGCAGCAGAATAGTGATCAGGGCGAAGGTGGCCAGGGCCAGTAAAGGCAGCGGCAGGCCGAGAATGGCCATGTTGGCGTCGGTGCAGGACGGGCCGCTGGCACTGCACGGCTGGATGCGCTGCGGGATGATGTCGAAGTACAACAGGCTGTGGCCGAGGGCTATCAGTCCCCCAGTGACTGATAGCGGCAGGGCGTAGTGCCAGACGGCGAAGTCCGCGCGATAGCAGGCCACGGCGAGAATCAAGGCCAGCGGGAACATGCAAATGCGCTGGAACCAGCACAGCACGCAGGGTGCCTGTCCCATGACCTCGCCGATGAACAGGGCGGCCAGGGTGGCGAACAGAGCCAGCAGCCAGGCCAGCAGCAAAGGTGTCCAGGCGGGAGATTGGTGAGTGGTGCTCATTGGCAAGGCTCGTGATTGTGATCGTACGAAGTGCCCGGAGGCGGTACCAGGGGCCGCAAAGTGAACACCCTGAAGCCGCTACAGGGTCAAGTATTCGCGGAACGAATGTGACTGACAGTCGGTATGCCGAGGAGACTTTTCCTGCGTCACACTTCTGTTATGCTGCGCGCCTCTTTGGGGAGTAGCCTGCCGTCGCGCTAGCGTCGGCGCGTTGGTCAACATTCTCGGCAACCTGCCGTGGCCAACGCATCCGCTGGGATTGGTGAGACCAACGACAGTCCTGTGCCAGGTCGGGCGCGCAGTGGCTTGTCGTTGACTCAGGCCCGGCTGGAGTTTCCCTTGAATCCTCTATCGCTACTTTTTCTGTCTTTCGCCATGTCGACGGATGCCTTCGCCGCAGCCATCGGCAAGGGCTCGGGCCTGCACAAGCCGCGCCTCGCCGAAGCCCTGCGTGCCGGCTTGATCTTCGGCACCATTGAGGCCATCACGCCGATCATCGGCTGGCTGATCGGCCAGGCGGCCAGCCGTTTCGTCATCGAGTGGGATCACTGGATCGCCTTCGCTCTGCTGGTCGGGCTCGGCGTGCACATGATTCATGCGGGCCTCAGTGCCGATGACGACGCGCCTGAAGACAAGCCCTCGCGCCATTCCTTCTGGGTGCTGGCCGTCACTGCCGTGGCCACCAGTATCGACGCCCTGGCCGTTGGCGTGAGCCTGGCCTTCGTCGAGGTGAACATTCTGGTCGCAGCACTTTGTATCGGTTTGGCCACCACCCTGATGGTGACATTGGGCATGTTGCTCGGTCGTATGCTGGGCCAACTGGTCGGCAAGCGTGCCGAGATCGTCGGTGGCGTGGTGCTGATGCTGGTTGGCGCGACAATTCTCTACGAACACTTTGCGAGTCTGTGAACATGAACACGTCCCTGCGTTTCCTGAGAAACGCACTGCTGGCAGCTGCTGCGCTGATCGCCGCTGCCCTGGCGTTCTTCGCCTGGCAATACTTCTTTCCGGTGCAGGCCGCCAGTGGCTGGTCGTATCGCGTCGCCTACGACGGCGTACAGAAGGCGGCCGGGCTGGCACGAGCGCCGGGTGGTGGCATTCTGGTCAGCCAGGAACTGCAGGATGGTCGCGGCAGTATCCTGTTGATGCAGCCCGACGGCGACCGCAAAGTGGTGGTCGAGGGCCTGTCCAAACCCGATGGCCTGCTCAGCGCCCGTGGTGGCCTGGTGTTCAGCCAGGAGTCGGGTGATAAGCCGGTCAGCTTCCTGCAGGGCAAACGTGTTTCCGAGCTGTTCGAGGGCGATCAGGTGCAGGGGCTGTGGGACGATGGCCACTACCTGTATGCCATCGAGGATCGCAAGGGCAACGGTCGGCTATGGCGCTATCGCTGGGACGACCGGCAGCTCAGCGTGGTGCGTGACAACCTCTCGGAGACCGAGTCGATCACCCGCTGCACCGACGGCCGCATGCTCTATAGCGAAAAGGAAACCGGTGTGATTCGCGAGCTGCGCGAGGATGGTCGCGACCCGGTGGTGGTCGACGGGCTGCGCAACCCGACGTTCATGCTTTGCGACGAGCAGGGGCTATGGATCAGCGAGGACTCGACCCACCGCGCCCGCCTGCTGTTGGTCGATGCCCAGGGCGAACAGACCACCGTGCTGTCGTTCCTCAAGGCGCCGCAAGCGATCCTGCCCTTGGACGATGGTCGTTACCTGATCGCCGAAGGTGGGCGTGATCGAGTGCTGGAATTGAGCGTGGTGAGATCGGCAGGCGGCCTCAAAAAAACCGAGATTGCCAGCGACCGGCAGGGCGGTTGAGGCCCGGCTGACGGCTTAACCGAGCAGACGTCTAGGGCTGAGCAGAGCCGCATTCAGGCCTGCTTCTGCCAGGCGCGGCGGCAGCGGCTGCCGGCGAATCAAGGCAGCGCAGGCCTGGCCCATGGCGGCGCTGGTCTGGATGCCATAGCCGCCTTGCGCTGCCACCCAGAAGAAGTCGTCGGCCTGGGTATCGAAACCTCCAACCAGATCGCCGTCGGCGACGAAGCTGCGCAGGCCGGCCCAGATATGCGCCGGACGACGAATCTGCAGCGTGGTGTGGGTTTCGATCTGATGGATGCCCAAGGCGATGTCCAGCTCTTCAGGCTGCACGTCATGCGGCGCCACCGGGTCGGCATTGGCTGGTGAACCGAGCAGCAGGCCGGCATCAGGCTTGAAGTAGAACGATTCGTCCAGGCTTACCAGCGCCGGCCAATGCTGGCAGTCGATGCTTGTCGGGCCGTTGAAGGTGAAGGCGGCCCGACGCTTGGGCTGTAAACCGATGCCGGGTAGGCCGGCCAAGCCTGCGATCTCGTCGCACCAGGCTCCGGCGGCATTGATCAATACACTCGCGCGATAGCTCTGTCCGGCGCAATCCACCTGCCAGCCGTCGGCGAGGCGGCTGATGCTCATGACCTCGCGCAGACAATGAATCTCCCCGCCCTGTTGGCGGATGCCGCGCAGGTAGCCATGGTGCAGTGCTGCTGTGTCGATATCGGCGGCGCTGGGGTCGAGCAGCGCACCGTGCACGAGCTCGCGACGCAACACCGGAACCATCGCGCAGGCCCCGTCGGTGCTGATCAGGCGAGCCTCTGCAACGTGCGCACGGGCCTGCTCGTACTGGCGCTGCAGCTCGGCTGCGTCACCGCTGAAGTCCACCACCAACTCGCCACGTGGCGTGAGCAGAGGATGCTCGGCAAAACCGGCTGGTGGGGCATCGTAAAAGGCGCGACTGGCAGCGGTCAGCGCGCGGACCTGTGGCGTGCCGTAGGCCACGGTGTAGAGCGCGGCTGAACGGCCAGTGGAGTGGTAGCCGGGCTGCGCCTCGCGTTCGAGCAGCAGCGTCTTGCCATGGCTGGCGAGAAAGTAGCCGGTGGAGGCGCCAGCAATACCGGCGCCGATGATGAGGTAGTCGTAGTGTTGCATGGCGTATCGATCAACGGGGTCAAATGAAAAAGGCGAAGCTGGAGGGCTTCGCCTTTGTTCTGCTTCGGCCTTATCAGTGCTTGCGCGGCACCGGCTTGAGCAGCTCGTCCGGCGGCATTTCGCACTGGATCTTGCGGCCGATCAGCTCTTCGATTGGCGGCAGGGCGAAGGCGTCGTCCTCACCGGCGAAGCTGATCGAGGTGCCGCTGGTGCCGGCGCGGCCGGTGCGGCCGATGCGGTGCACGTAGTCGTCCGGGTCTTCCGGCAGGGTGAAGTTGATCACGTGGCTGATGGCATCGACGTGGATGCCACGACCGGCGACGTCGGTGGCGACCATGACGCGGATCTTGCCTTCGCGGAAGCCTTCCAGTGCGCGGATACGCTTGTGCTGCGGAATGTCGCCGGACATCTGCACGGCGCTGATGCCGTCGCGGGTCAGGCGCTCTTCGATGCGCCGGACTTCGTCCTTGCGGTTGGCGAAGACCATGACCCGCGTCCAGTCGTTCTGGCTGATCAGGTTGTACAGCAGTTTGTACTTGTCAGCCGAGGCTACGGCGTAGACGTGCTGCTCGACGGTGTCGCTGGCGACGTTCTCTGGCTCGATCTCGACGATGGCCGGGTTGACCGTCCACTGCTTGGCCAGGTTCATCACGTCGTCGGTGAAGGTGGCTGAGAACAGCAGGGTCTGGCGGTCACCCTTCATCGGCGTCTGGCGGATGATCTGGCGCACCTGAGGGATGAAGCCCATGTCGAGCATGCGATCGGCTTCGTCCAGCACCATCACCTCTACCATGTCCAGGTGCACTTCGCCGCGCTGGTTGAAGTCCAGCAGGCGGCCCGGGGTGGCCACGAGGATGTCGCAGAAGCGCGATTCCAGCTGCTTGAGTTGTTTGTCGAAGTCCATGCCACCGACGAATTGCATGACGTTGAGGCCGGTGTATTTGGTCAGCTCGGCGGCGTCCTTGGCGATCTGCACCACCAGTTCGCGGGTCGGCGCGATGATCAGCGCGCGCGGCTCGCCCATGTAGCGCTCTTTCGGCGCCGGGGTCTGCAGCAGCTGGGTGATGATCGAGATGAGGAACGCCGCGGTCTTGCCGGTGCCGGTCTGGGCGCGGCCGATGGCGTCCTGACCCTTGAGGGTGTATCCCAGTACGCCAGCCTGGATCGGCGTGCAGTAGGGGAAACCGAGGTCGTGAATGGCGTGCATCAGCTCGGGGGCGAGCTTGAAGTCATGGAAACGGGTCTTGCCTTCGGCCGGCTCGACCACGAAATCTTCCAGCTTCCAGGTGTCGACTGGCTTGGCTGGGCGCTCGCGACGCGGTTTGTCGGCCTTGGGCGGGCGGGATTGTTGCGGCGCCGGGCTATCGCCTGCGCTCTCGCTGGCAGGGCGGGCGGGCTTGTTCTTGCGTGGGCGCTTCTGCTCTGCGTCACCGCTCTGGGCGGGCGCTGCTACGGATGACGGCGCTGGTTGTGGCTGCTCGTCTTCGGCTTTGCCGAACATTTTCTTGAGTGCTTTGAGCACGGGCTTCTCATCGACTGGTTAAGGAGTGAACGCCCGCCAGTGTAATGCAAGACGCGGGCGTGGCGAAGTGCTTCGCTCGCGTCTGTCAAGAGGACCGTGCGCCCAGCACCTCATTTCACCGGCAGGCTGGCCAGCAGCAGGCGCTGTACATTGCCGCCCATGATCGCGGCAATGGCGTCATTGTCGAAGCCGGCGGCTTGCAGTCCTTCGGTGATCTGCGCCAAGCCGGTGACATCGAATGGCGTGTGTACGGTGCCGTTGAAGTCCGAGCCCAGGGCGACATGCTCGACGCCGACCTTGTCCGCCGCGTAGCGGATGGCTTTGACGATGGCGGCGACCGAGGTGTCGCAAACGGCGGTGCTCCAGTAGCCGATGCCGATTACCCCGCCGGTGGCGGCGATGGCCTGCAGGTGCTTATCGCTGAGGTTGCGGGTGCCGGCGCAGGTGCCTTCGACGCCGGTGTGCGAGACCAGCACCGGGCGCTTGGCCATGGCCAGTACGTCGTCGATCAACGGGCGCGAAGCGTGGGCTAGGTCCACCAGCATGGATTTTTCTTCCAGGCGCGTGATGACCTGGCGCCCCAGTGGGGTCAGCCCGCCTTTTTCCAGGCCATGGGCCGAGCCGCCGACTTCATTGTCGAAGAAGTGAGTCAGGCCGGCGATGCGGAAACCCGCGTCATACAGCACGTCGATGTTCTCCAGCTTGCCCTCGATAGGTTGCAGGCCTTCGGTGGCGAGCAGGCCGGCGACGCGGCGCGGGTCCTTTTCCCAGGCATCGACGAAGTTCGCCAGGTCCGCGCGGGTGCGGATCAGCACCAGGCGCCCGTCGCTGCCGGCGCTGGCGTCCTTGAGTTTCTGCGCCTGGTACAGGGCGCGCTGCAGCAGGCTGCTCCAGGTTTCCCGTGGCCAGCGCTGGGCCATGGCCAGCAGGGTGATGTTGTCGCTGTCGGCGGCGTTGCTCTCCATGTTCAGGCCGCGCGGGGTCTTGGTCACGGTGGAGAACACCTGCAGGCCGAGACGCCCTTCGAGCATGCGTGGCAGGTCGGAGTGGCCGTAGTCGTAACGCTTGAGCAGGTCGCGCTCCCAGAGCAGGGCGTCGTCGTGCAGGTCGGCGACGAACAGCCCTTGGTGCAGCTTCTGCGCGCTGGCGCTGGCCGGATAGGGTGGCGGGCTGGCCACGCTATTCATCTGTGCGTCGAGTAACTGGGGCAGGCCCAGAACGGCTAGGGCGGAAAGGGGGACGAGCAGAAGCACAGCGATCAGCAGTTTGCGCATGAGAAGCCATCCAGGCGTGTTGTTATGTGCGCCACTCTAGCAGGGAAGCGCGACGCGCGGGATCAGCCGCTGAGGCAGTTACGCCCCTGTTGCTTGGCCTGGTACAGCGCGGCGTCGGCACGCGCGATCAGGCCCTGCAGGCTGTCCTGATGCTGCATCTGCGCCAGGCCAATGGAGATGGTGACGCCCGGCAGAACGCCGACTGGCGAGTAGAAAGAGGCGATCTGCTCCAGGCTGAGGCGCAGGCGTTCGCCGATACTGCGTGCCGCCTCGGCACAGATGTCCGGCAGGAGAATGACGAACTCCTCGCCTCCGAACCGTATCAGGCTGTCCTTGGGCCGCAACTGGCTGCGCAAGGTGTGCGCCACCATGCACAGGGCGTAGTCCCCTGCAAGGTGACCGTGCTGGTCGTTGTAGGCCTTGAAGTGGTCGACATCGAGCATCAGCAGCGAGATGGGGTCGTCGTTGAAGGCGCAGCGGGTGCTTTCGCGTTCGAACACATGCTCCAGCCAGCGCCGGTTGAAGCAACCGGTGAGGGTGTCGACATTGGCATTCTGCTCGCTGTCGAGAATCTGCCGGTTGCCCTGGCGCACACGCTCACAGAGCAGCTCCAGCAGGTTCTGCATCATCTGCGGTGATTGCTGAAACAGCGCGACCAGCGATTCGCGATGCAGGCGCAGCACCGTGGAGGGGCGCTCGGCCACGACGTAGGCTGAGGGGTGTTCGTTGTCGATGAAACTGATTTCACCAGCGCAGTCGCCGACTTCGAGGGCGCTCACGGCCTGGTTGTCCAGTGACCCGAGATAGACGCGCAACTGGCCCTCGATCAGCAGATAGAGGTACTGGTTGCGATTGAAGGGGGAGAGCAACACTTCGCCGGCTTCCAACTCGCACGCGCGAAACTCCTGCAGCAACTGATCCAGGCTGCTGGTCGCGACATTCTGAAATAGTCGCAGGTGCTGAACTTGCTGCAGGTCTGCCTGCCAGTGCGCCAGTTTCATTGCGATCTCGTCGGGCCTGGCCGGACGAATAGGCCTGAGGGCACCACCAACGCTCCCTGTCGTGTCTACGAATAGCGTTCGACATTATTCCCGGGCTCCAGGCGTGGCAATGTCTGCCAGTGGCTCGGCCGACCAGTGGTTGCACGAAAGTGCAAAGCTGTTAACTGGCGCGCGTCCTTGCGCGCTCTGGATCACGCTGCGAAGTGGATGCGATGGCCCACCGCGTAGCCGGACAGGCGCTCGGCAATGTCGGCAGCCAATGCCTGATCCTGGTTCGGCAGGTGGATGTGGGCCAGTTGACCGGCCTTGTCATCGCTCAGCACTTCGACCCGAACAGCCGGATGCAGCTCATCGACAGCCGCCTGGTAAACCCTGGCGATGGCATCGAAACGCAGCGCTGGTTTGAAGGTCTTGCCCACCGCGGTGAGCGGGATTGCATCGATGATCCAGGCGTCCTTGGGCACCGCGGCGCGCTCGGGAATATGGGCGGCGGCATGTTCCAGCAGCTCGGCTTCGCTGGTCTGCGCGCCCGGCTTGAGCTGCACGTAGACCACCGGCAATTCGCCGGCCTTCTCGTCTGGCTTGCCCACTGCAGCGGCCATGGCCACGGCGGGGTGTTTGTGCAGCGCTTCCTCGATCATCTGCGGGTCGATGTTGTGGCCGCCGCGGATGATCAGATCCTTGCTGCGCCCGGTCAGCCAGATATAGCCGTCAGCATCGACGCGACCAAGGTCGCCGGTGTTGAACCAGTCGCCATCGACCCATATGCCGGCGTTCTTGCTCGCCTGCAGATAGCCCTTGAACACCGTGGCACCGCGGATGCACAGGTTGCCGATTTCGTTGGGCGCGGCTTCGCGCAAATACTGCCCTTGCTCGTCGAGTACCTTGATGCGCACTTCGCAGTAGGGCATGGGCAGGCCGATAGAGCCGGGGCGGCGCTCGCCGGCCGGCGGGTTGGCGCAGCTGCCGCAGGTGCCTTCGGTCAGGCCGTAGCCTTCGAGCAGAGTCAGGCCTGTCTTGGCTTCGAATTGGCGAATCAGCTCCACCGGCATGGGGGCGGCGCCGCACAGGGCGTATTTCAGCGAGGACAGGTCATGACCCTCGCTGGGAATTTGCAGGAGGCCGGCATAAATGGTGGGCACACCGCTGAAGAAACTGACCTTGTGGCGCTCGATGACCTTCCAGAAATTGCCGATCAAGGTGGTGTTGCGATAGCCCTGAGGCGTAGCCAGCAGCACCTCGGCACCGCCGATGAACGCCGTCAGCCCGGTGACGATCACGCCGTTGACGTGGAACAGCGGCAAGCCGCAGAGCGTCACGTCGCCGACACCGAAGCGGGTGACCAGGTTCATGCTGTAGGCCATCGCCACTTCGTTGCCGTGGCTGTGCGGCGCCAGCTTGGGCGTACCAGTGGTGCCGCCGGTGTGGAAGTAGCTGGCGATGTCGTCGGCGGCGATCACGCGACCGCTTTCCAGGTGATCGGCGGGGCAGGCGGCGATGGTTTCATCGAAATCCAGCACGCCCTCCGGCAGCGGGCCGCGCTGGGCCTTGAGCGCGCTGCATTGCGGTTCGGGCAGCAGGTTGGCCATATCCACGCAGAGAATCGCTTTCAGCTCCGGCAACTGATCGCGCAGGGCATCGACTTTGTCCCACAGCTCGGTGCCGGGGAAGGGCGCCAGGGTCACCAGCAGCTCGGAGTTGGACGCGTGGATCAGCTCGGCGATGTGCTCGGGATCGAGTAGCGGGTTGATCGCATTGACGATGCCGGCGGCCTCGCCACCCCAGATGGTGTAGTGGGTCTGCGGCAGGTTGGGCAGTAGGAAGGACACCGCCTTGCCGGGACGCAGGCCCAGGCGGTGGAATGCGTTGGCGGTCTGGGTGATCTTGCCGAGCAACTCGGCATAGTTCAGGCGCAGCGGAGTTTCCTCCCCCGTACCCTGGAGAATGAACGACAGCGCCGGTGCATCGGGGCTGGCCTGCGCTGTGCGGCGAATCAGTTCGAAGGTGCTGCTGGGCAGATCGCGATCACTCAGCGGGGTACTCTCGATCTGTTCGATATCCTGCAGTGTACGAATGAGGGGCGCTGTGCTCATTTATCGTGCATCTCTTCGGTTTGGTCAGGTGGCCAGTAATTGGCCCAACCATTGGGCGATATCGCGAATCTCTTCCGGCAGCACCTCGTGGGCCATCGGATAGTCGCGCCATTGCACCGGCACCCCACAGGCGTGCAGGCGGTCGTACGCGGCACGCCCCATGTCGGGTGTCACCACGTCGTCGAATCTGCCATGCAAACAAAGCACCGGCAGTTGTCTTTTTGTATCCGCCAGCGGCATGTCATCGCTGAAAGTCGGTGCGTAGGTCGAGAGTGCCAGCACCCCGCCGAGGGGCTGTGGATAGCGCATAAAGGCAGTGTGCAGCACCACCGCGCCACCTTGGGAAAAGCCTGCCAGGACGATGCGTTCAGGGGCGATGGCGCTTTCGCGCTCGGCTTCGATCAGGGCGATCACCTGGTCGGCGGACTCTTCCAGTTGTGCCTGGTCGATGGCCCGTGCCGGACTCATGGCGAGGATGTCGTACCAGCTCGGCATGCTCCAGCCGCCGTTGATGGTCACCGGGCGGGTTGGCGCCTGCGGCAGGATGAAGCGTGTGCTGGGCAGGCGTTCCTGCAGCATCTCGGCGACCGGCAGGAAATCGTAGCGGTCAGCCCCCAGCCCATGCAGCCAGATCACGCTGGCATCGGCGGATTGTGGGGGCTGCAAAATCATGGGTGCGGTCATTGGTAGCTCCAGTGTGGTGCGGGCGCCTTAATTTGGGGCGGCACCCTGCTCAAGGCTTGGCTAATCTGTGAATAAGTTGTCGCACGGGTGAAAGTTTTGCCCTTGACCCCCGTATATCCGGCAATTTGCCATGTGCTGGTACGGGGCTTGCTATGGCTCATTTGAACTGACGACGCGGTGCGGTAACGGTAACACTGTGCCACTGCGCACCGCTCAACAGGCAGGAATCTGCTGTGTGGGGTTCCTAATAGACCGTCAGGGCGATCGATCGCTCAGACGGATGACGATCCGTCTCTGGCCCGTTCAACCAATGGGCAGGGTAGGGGCTGTTGGCCAGCAGAGGGTAAAGCCGACTAGACTCCCGCCTGACGTTCGAACTTCTCGTCGATACCGTTGCTGCCAGCGGATCGCGTGCCTCAAAAGGGTGGGGAAGGCGGACGGAGACTCCAACACAACAAGAGCAACTGGAGGTTTTTGATGAAGATGGTGAAATCCACCCTGGCTGTGCTGACCACCGCAGCTGTGCTCGGTGTCAGTGGCTTTGCTCAGGCAGGCGCCACCCTGGATGCAGTGCAGAAGAAAGGCTTCGTGCAGTGCGGTATCAGCGACGGTCTGCCTGGCTTCTCCTACGCCGATGAAAAAGGCAACTACCTGGGTATGGACGTTGACGTCTGCCGCGCTGTTGCCGCCGCGGTATTCGGCGACGCTACCAAAGTGCGTTACAGCCCGCTGACCGCCAAGGAGCGCTTCACTGCGCTGCAGTCCGGCGAAGTCGACATCCTGTCGCGTAACACCACCTGGACCAGCTCGCGCGACGCCGCACTGGGCCTGAACTTCACTGGTACCAACTACTACGACGGCCAGGGCTTTTTGGTGAACAAGAAGCTGGGCGTTTCCAGCGCCAAGGAACTGGACGGGGCTACCGTCTGCATCCAGGCCGGTACCACCACCGAGCTGAACCTCTCCGACTACTTCCGTGCCAACGGCATGAAGTACACCCCCATCACCTACGATACCTCTGACGAGAGCGCCAAGTCGGTCGAAGCCGGCCGTTGCGACGTGCTGACCTCCGACCAGTCGCAGCTGTACGCACAGCGCATCAAGCTGGCCAACCCGGACGACTATGTCGTGCTGCCGGAAGTCATCTCCAAGGAGCCTCTGGGCCCGGTCGTGCGCCAGGGTGACGAAGAGTGGTTCGACATCGTGCGCTGGACCCTGTTCGCCATGGTCAACGCCGAAGAGCTGGGTGTAACCTCGGCCAACGTCGAAGCCACTGCCAAAGACACCAAGAACCCGGACGTAGCACGTCTGCTGGGTACTGAAGGTGAGTTCGGCAAAGACCTCAAGCTGCCGAAAGACTGGGCAGTACAGATCGTCAAGCAAGTCGGTAACTACGGTGAGTCCTTCGACCGTAACGTCGGTGCCGGCAGCGAGCTGAAGATCGAGCGTGGTCTCAACGCCCTGTGGAACAAGGGTGGTCTGCAGTACGCACCGCCGGTGCGTTGACCGTCCACAGCGGCAGGCCTATGGCCTGCCGCTGTCGTTTCCGATTAAGTGAACTCCGGCCGGCTTGCGTGCGGCCGGGGCTTCCATGAGGGTTGTTATGCAAACGACTGCTAATGCCCCGCGCCCGCGAGGATCGCTTCTGAACGATCCGCAGGTGCGCGCTTGGGCTTTCCAGATCATTGCCGTCGTCGCCGTTGTGGCGCTCGGCTGGTTTCTCTTCCAGAACACCCAGGCCAACCTGGAGAAGCGCGGGATCATTTCCGGCTTCGCTTTTCTCAATAACAGCGCCGGTTTCGGTATTGCCCAGCACTTGATCGACTACACGGAAAGCGACAGCTACGCCCGTGTGTTTCTGGTTGGCTTGCTCAATACCCTGCTGGTGTCTTTTATCGGTATCGTGCTGGCCTCCATCCTTGGCTTCCTGCTGGGTGTGGCGCGGCTGTCGCCTAACTGGCTGATCAGCAAGCTGGCCACCGTTTACATCGAGATCTTCCGCAACATTCCGCCGTTGCTGCAGATCCTCTTCTGGTATTTCGCGGTCTTCCTAGCCCTGCCTGGTCCTCGGCAAAGCCTGGACGTGGGTGAAGTTTTCTTCCTCAACAGCCGTGGTCTGTACATGCCGGCGCCGAGTCCTTCGGAGAGCTTCGGTCTGTTCGCCGTGGTGCTGCTAGCGACCATCGTCGGCATCATCGCCCTCGGGCGCTGGGCCAAGAAACGCCGTGAAGCCACCGGCCAGATCTTCCCGCTGCTGTGGACATCGCTGGCGCTGATCGTAGTCATCCCTGGCCTCACCGTGCTGATCGGCGGTAACCCGCTGGTGTGGAGTGTGCCGGAGCTGACCGGTTTCAACTTCCGTGGCGGCTGGGTGATGATCCCCGAGCTGATGGCGCTGACTCTGGCACTGACCATCTACACCGCGGCATTCATCGCCGAGAACGTGCGCTCCGGGATCATGGCGGTCAGCCATGGTCAGACCGAAGCCGCGCGTTCGCTGGGTTTGCGTCCGGGCGTCACTCTGCGTCTGGTGATCATCCCGCAGGCGCTGCGCGTGATCATTCCGCCGCTGACCAGTCAGTACCTCAACCTGGCGAAGAACTCGTCTCTGGCTGCCGGTATCGGCTATCCAGACATGGTGTCGCTGTTCGCCGGCACTGTGCTCAACCAGACCGGCCAGGCCATCGAGGTGATCGCCATCACCATGAGCGTGTATCTGGCGATCAGCATCAGCATTTCCCTGCTGATGAACTGGTACAACAAGCGCATTGCGCTGACTGAGCGGTAAGGAGCAGCCATGCAGACTCATACATTCAAACCGGACCTGCCGCCACCGCGCATGAGCGTCGGTGTGGTGGGCTGGCTCAAGGCCAACCTGTTTTCCAACTGGTTCAACAGCCTGTTGACCGTTTTTGCGCTGTACCTGATCTGGTTGATCGTGCCGCCGCTGCTGCAGTGGGCGATCATCGATGCCAACTGGGTCGGCAGCACTCGCGCCGACTGCACCAAGGAAGGCGCGTGCTGGGTGTTCATCCAACAGCGCTTCGGTCAGTTCATGTACGGCTTCTACCCGACCGAGTTGCGCTGGCGTGTGGATGCCACTCTGTGGCTGGCGATCATCGGCATGGCGCCGCTGTTCGTGCCGCAGATGCCGCGCAAGGCGGTGTACGGTCTGGCTTTCCTGGCGATCTATCCGTTCATCGCCTGGACCCTGCTGCACGGTGGTGTATTCGGCCTGGACGTTGTTTCCACCAGCCGTTGGGGCGGCCTGATGCTGACCCTGGTGATCGCTGCTGTCGGCATCACCGGTGCGTTGCCGCTGGGCATCCTGCTGGCGCTGGGGCGACGCTCCAACCTGCCGGCGATCAAGGTCATCTGCGTCACCTTCATCGAGTTCTGGCGTGGTGTGCCGTTGATCACCGTGTTGTTCATGTCCTCGGTGATGTTGCCGCTGTTCCTGCCCGAAGGCATGCATTTCGACAAGCTGATGCGTGCGCTGATCGGGGTGATCCTGTTCCAGTCCGCCTACATCGCCGAAGTGGTGCGTGGTGGCTTGCAGGCCATTCCCAAGGGCCAGTACGAAGCCGCTGCGGCCATGGGCCTGGGCTACTGGCGGATGATGGGCCTGGTGATCCTGCCGCAGGCGCTGAAGCTGGTGATTCCGGGCATCGTCAACGTCTTCATCGCCCTGTTCAAGGACACCAGCCTGGTGATCATCATCGGCCTGTTCGATCTGCTCAACAGCATCAAGCAGGCGACCACCGACCCGGCATGGCTGGGCATGGCCACCGAGGGCTATGTGTTCGCCGCGCTGATCTTCTGGATTTTCTGTTTCGGCATGTCCCGCTATTCGCTGCATCTCGAGCGAAAACTGGATACCGGCCACAAGCGTTAGGAGCTGATCAGTATTTGCTGTGCGTCGGCCAGGCGGCGTTGAAAACACTCTCGGGATGCTCATGTACAACCGTACATTGCGCTCCCTCGAATGTTTTCGCCTTGCCTGGCTCTAGCTCGCTAAATCCTGAATCGAGCCCCTCAAGAGGAGTGAGTCATGAGTGAAGCAATCAAACAACCCAGCGCCGAGCCGATGATCCTGCTGCAGGGTGTGAACAAGTGGTACGGCCAGTTCCATGTGCTCAAGGACATCAACCTGAGCGTGCAGCAGGGCGAGCGTATCGTCCTGTGCGGGCCGTCCGGTTCGGGCAAGTCCACCACCATTCGTTGCATCAACCGCCTGGAAGAACACCAGCAGGGGCGCATCGTGGTCGATGGCACCGAATTGACCAGCGACCTCAAGCACATCGAGGCGATTCGCCGCGAAGTGGGCATGGTGTTCCAGCACTTCAACCTGTTCCCGCATCTCACCGTGCTGCAGAACTGCACCCTGGCACCGATGTGGGTACGCAAGATGCCCAAGCGCCAGGCCGAGGAAATTGCCATGCATTTCCTCGAGCGCGTACGCATCCCTGAGCAGGCAAACAAGTTTCCGGGCCAGCTCTCTGGCGGTCAGCAGCAGCGTGTGGCGATTGCCCGCGCGCTGTGCATGAAGCCGAAGATCATGTTGTTCGACGAGCCGACCTCGGCCCTCGACCCGGAGATGGTGAAAGAGGTGCTCGACACCATGATCGGTCTGGCCGAAGACGGCATGACCATGCTCTGCGTGACCCACGAGATGGGCTTCGCCCGCACCGTGGCAAACCGCGTGATCTTCATGGACAAGGGCGAGATCGTGGAAGAGGCCGAACCGAACACCTTCTTCACCAACCCGCAGAACGAGCGCACCAAGCTGTTTCTCAGCCAGATCCTGCACTGAGTCGGCATTGCGCCATCGATCAGGGGAGCCTTCGGGCTCCCTTTTTCGTTGTCTGGATTTAACTGTGCCGCATGCGCTTGCGGAAGGCGCCCGGCGTTTCTCCGCACAACTGCTTGAAGCGCTTGGCGAAGGTCGCACGGTCGGTGAACCCGACCTGGCTGGCAACCTGCTCCAGCGACTGCGCCGAGCCGGCCAGCGCCTGCTGTGCCAGGCTGATGCGCAGGCGTTGCAGGTAATCGCCTGGGGTCAGCCCGGTGGCCTGCTTGAAACGGCGCAGCAAGGTACGCGGCGAACAGTGTGCCTGCTGCGCAAGGCGGTTGAGATCGATCACCTCGGCATGGTGCTCGCGCAGCCAGGTCAGCAGGGGGGCAAGGGTTTTGTCTTCGCTGCTGGGCAGCAGTGGCGCAAAACGGGTCTGCGTGCCGCGCTGGCGCTCGATGACCATGGCGCTGGCAACCTGCTGCGCCAGCCATTCACCGGCATGCAGGGCAATCAGGTGCAGGCACAGGTCGAGCCCGGCCTGGGCGCCACCGGAGCAGAACAACGGGCCATCCTCGGTCAACAACAAGTCGCTGCGCAGCTTCACCTGGGGAAAGTGCCGGGCGAAGGCGTCAGCCAGGGCCCAGTGGGTGGTCGCCTGACGACCATCGAGCAGGCCGGCAGCCGCCAGCAGGAAGGCGCTGCTGCACAGGCTGGCCACCTGTTGCTGCTCGCGTCGGGCCAGCCAGGGCAGCAGTTTGGCGTTGCTCTCCAGGGTACGGGTGATGGCGCTACCGGTGGCCGGCACGATCAGCAGATCGGCCAGCTCGGCTAACGGTAGGCCACCATCGACCTGAATCTGCGCGAAATCCAACTGCACTGGCTGGCCATCGAGGCTGAAACGCTGCAGCTGAAAGCGCGCTGTGCCGGCCAGGCGATTGGCCAGGTTGAAGGCATCCTGCGCCATGCTCAGGCTGGAACAGACGGTTTGTGGGCAGACGTACAAGGCAATGCGCAGCATGACGATGGCCTGGAGTGAGGTTGGCGATTATTGACACAAAGTTGTCTTTATAGCCAATCGCCACGTCCCCGCCGGACGAACAGAATGGAGTGAACCATCCTTGCGAACGTGTAGGGTGCGCCGTGCGCACCAGTGAGCGACGCAGTGACAGCGGTGCGCGCGGCGCACCCTACGTAATGAAAAGCCTGCAGGAGCGACTCATGAGCCACCCCAATGCCGATCTGATCCAGCGTTTCTACAGCGCCTTCCAGAAGCTCGATGCCGAGACCATGGCTGGCTGTTACGCCGAAGATGTGCGTTTCTCCGACCCAGTCTTTGTCGACTTGCACGGCGCTGAGGCCGGCGATATGTGGCGCATGCTGTGCAGTCGTGCCGAGGGTTTCTCGTTGACCTTCGATTCGGTGCATGCCGACGATCATGCCGGCAGTGCGCGCTGGGTTGCCAGCTACCGTTTCAGTGCCACCGGTCGTCAGGTGGTCAACCACATCCAGGCGCGCTTCATTTTTCGCGACGGGCTGATCGTCGAGCATCGCGATCACTTCGATCTATGGCGCTGGGCACGTCAGGCGTTAGGTGGCAAAGGGCTTCTGGTGGGTTGGGCGCCACCGGTTCAGGCCGCCATTCGTCGACAGGCGGCACGTGGTCTGGCCCAGTTTCGTGGTACGCGCTGAGGCGGGCGAATGAACGCAGTGGTAGGCTATCCGGTCTTAGCCTTCAATAAAGAGTGCGCACACCGGGTGCCGCACCTCCACTGCCAATCGAGACCTGCCGTGACCGAATTGATCGTTGCCGTAAAACAGGCCAAAGCCTGGGGGGTCCACGCCGTTACCGCCAGCGGCGTGATCCTCGCCCTCCTGGCATTGTTGGCCGTTCTCGACGGCCAACCCAAGCAATGCCTGTTGTGGCTCGGCCTGGCGCTGCTGGTCGATGGGCTGGATGGTTCGCTGGCGCGGCGTTACGACGTCAAGGGTGTGCTGCCGCATTTCGACGGTTCTACTCTCGACCTGGTGATCGACTACCTCACCTACGTATTCATCCCCGCGATCTTCCTCTATCGCTTCATTCCGCTGCCCGATTACACGCCGCTGTTCGCCGTGGGCCTGATTCTGCTGTCCTCGCTGTTCTGCTTCTGCAACCTGAACATGAAGAGCAAGGACAACTACTTCGTCGGCTTCCCGGCGGCGTGGAACGTGGTCGTGCTGTATTTCTACATCCTCGACGTGCACCCCTGGATCACCCTGGCCATGATCGTCCTGCTGGCCAGCCTGACCCTGACCAAGATGAAGTTCCTGCACCCGTTCCGCGTGCGTCAGTTCATGCCGCTGAACATCCTCGTGACCTTCGTCTGGATGCTCTCCAGTGCGTTGCTGATTCTGCAGTACCCGGTCAGTCAGTTCTGGCTGCTGGCGCTCTGGTGGTTGGCTTCAGCCTACTTCGTCGGCATGTGCCTGTGGCGCTCTGCGCGTGAGTGGTTTCCTGCTCGCGGATGAATGCAGCAGTCGAAAAAGCCTGGTTCGTCTATCTGGTGCGCGCCGCCAATGGCGCGCTGTATTGCGGCATCAGCGATGATCCGCAGCGGCGTTTCGCCCAGCACCAGAGTGGCAAGGGCGCTCGCTTCTTCCATACCAGCCCGGCGCTGGCGCTGGCCTATATCGAAGCCTGTGCCGGCAAGGGCGATGCATTGCGCCGTGAAAGGGCGATCAAGCGCCTGAGTAAAAGCGCCAAAGAAGCGCTCATTCTGGCCGTTGATGGTGGCTCATCAGCCTGAGGCGGTTGCGTGCACGTGCCGCGCAGGTAAGCTGAGGACTTTGATCCGACGCGGAGCGCGCCATGCATGAGTTGATCCTTCATCACTATCCGACCTCGCCGTTCGCCGAGAAGGCCCGCCTGATGTTGGGCTTCAAGCAACTGTCCTGGCGTTCGGTGATGATCCCGCCGTTGATGCCCAAGCCCGATCTCACTGCGCTGACTGGTGGCTACCGCAAGACCCCAGTGCTGCAGGTCGGCGCCGACATCTATTGCGATACCGCGCTGATCGCCCGTCGTCTGGAGGCCGAGAAAGCCACTCCGGCGCTATTCCCTGAAGGTCAGGCGTTCAATGTCAGCCTGCTGGCGCAGTGGGCCGACTCGGTGCTGTTCCAGCATGCCGTTGCGCTGGTGTTCCAACCCGAGTCTATGGCGCTGCGCTTCGCCAAGGTCCCGCCGGAGTTCGCCAAGGCCTTTGCTGCGGACCGTGGTGCGCTGTTTTCCGGCGGTACGGCGAGCCGTCTGCCGTTGGAGCAGGCCAAGCATCAATGGCCGGCGCTGATGGGGGCTTTGCAACGCCAGCTGCAAGGCGAGCAGGGCGATTTCCTTTTCGGTGAAGCGTCGCTCGCCGATTTTTCCGTGGCTCACTGTTTGTGGTTCCTGCGCGGCACGCCGGTCACCGCGCCACTGGTCGACGATTACCCGGAAGTCGCCGCCTGGCTCGGCCGTGTGCTCGGCTTTGGCCATGGTTCGTTGAGCGAGATGAGCAGCGAACAGGCGATCACGGTGGCGCGTGAAGCAACCCCGGCAGCGCTGCCGAACGACGATTTCGTCGACCCCAATGGCTTCAAAGCGGGCCAGGCGGTGAGCATCGCTGCGGTGGACTATGGTGTCGACCCGGTGCAGGGCGAGTTGCTGCATGCCGGGCGTGACGAGCTGATTCTGCGTCGCGAGGACGAGCGTGCCGGCATCGTACACGTGCACTTCCCGCGGCTGGGCTTCCGTATCGAAGCGCACTGATAGCGTCCTTAGCTCGCATGCAAGCCGGGGACGACGAGTCAGGGATGCCTGGATTGCGTTCGGGTTACGTGGGTGGTCAGTGCGGGTGGATGATGATCTTTTCGTCCACCACGGCGTGCATCGTAGGCGCTGACCAACCGCCTCAACGCTGATCCGGCAGCAGAAAATTACCCGGCCCGGCGTTGTCCAGCGTCGGCACTTCGGCTTCGTCCTTGAGATCGACGCCCGAGAGCTGGCGGCGGCAGGCCTCGCGCATCAGGTACATCAGGCGGAAGGTGGCCATGCCATAGCTCAGACCCTCCAGGCGCACGTTGGAGATGCAGTTGCGGTAGGCGTCGTTGAGGCCGATCCGCGGCGCGTAGGTGAAATACAGACCCAGGCTGTCCGGCGAACTGAGGCCGGGGCGTTCGCCAATCAGGATCACCGTCATCTTCGCCCCCAGGCGCTGT
This sequence comes from Pseudomonas sp. NY15364, assembly GCF_048068235.1. Taxonomy (NCBI): domain Bacteria; kingdom Pseudomonadati; phylum Pseudomonadota; class Gammaproteobacteria; order Pseudomonadales; family Pseudomonadaceae; genus Pseudomonas; species Pseudomonas sp. NY15364. The sequence continues at coordinate 43,901 of NZ_JBLUPX010000018.1, forward strand.
CCCACTTCATCAGCCACTGCAACCCGGCCCTGCTCCACCAGGGTGACCGGCGCCAGCAACCAACCTTCTGCCTGTACCTGCTCCAGCAAACGGTCGAGAAACGGCAGGCTGTGCTTGTGCACAGCCAGGGATGACAGGCCGTCGGCGATGACGATGGCCAGGTCATAGCCCCGGCCGTGCTCGGCGGCGTAGTCATCGAGCAGGCGTGCGGCATCTTCGTGCAGGCGCCGGCCCAGATCCGGGCGTTGCAGGTAGGTGTGCCGGTCGGCGGCGGCGCTGTGCAGCAACAGCGTGGGTAACTGGCGATCATGCAGCGCTTCGCGCAGGGCGGTGTGGTCGAACGGCAGATGCACGGCGTCACGCGCCTGGGCGTGGGCGAACTGGAAATCCAGTTGCGCAGCGGTCGGCAGGCTGGTGCCGGCGCGGCCCAGGGCGATGCGTGCCGGTGTCAATTGGCGCAGTTGCTGCCAGGGGTTTGCGGTGGCGGGGGACTTTTCGCTCATGACGGCCTCGATTGATCAGGACAACTGCGCCAACGCCTGGCGAAATGCCGGGGGCAGCTCATCGCCCATGCGCAGGCGGCCACCCTGTTGCTGGAAAATCCCCATGCGCGCCAGCCAGGCCTCGAACTCTGGCGCGGCGTGCAGGCCGAGCACCTTGCGGGCGTAAAGCGCATCGTGGAAGGAGGTAGTCTGGTAGTTGAGCATCACGTCATCCGAGCCGGGAATGCCCATGATGAAGTTGATGCCCGCCGTGCCGAGCAGTGTCAGCAGCATGTCCATGTCGTCCTGGTCGGCTTCGGCATGGTTGGTGTAGCAGATGTCGCAGCCCATGGGCACGCCGAGCAGCTTGCCGCAGAAGTGATCTTCCAGCCCGGCGCGGATGATCTGCTTGCCGTTGTACAGGTACTCCGGACCAATGAAGCCGACCACGGTATTGACCAGAAACGGATTGAAGTGGCGGGCCACGGCGTAGGCGCGGGTTTCACAGGTCTGCTGGTCGACGCCGTGGTTGGCGTTGGCCGACAGCGCGCTGCCCTGGCCGGTCTCGAAGTACATCAGGTTGTTGCCGAGGGTGCCGCGCTTGAGGCTCAGGCCGGCTTCGTAGCCTTCCTGCAGCACCTTGAGGCTGACGCCGAAGCTGGCATTGGCCGCCTCGGTGCCGGCGATGGACTGGAACACCAGATCCAGCGGCGCGCCGCGCTCGATGGCAGCGATGGAGCTGGTGACGTGGGTCAGCACGCAGGATTGGGTGGGAATCTCGTAGCGCTGGATCACCGCATCGAGCATCTCCAGCAGGGTGCATACGGCGCTCATGCTGTCGGTGGCCGGGTTGATGCCGATCATGGCATCGCCGTTACCGTAGAGCAGGCCATCGACCACGCTGGCGGCGATGCCGGCCGGATCGTCGGTCGGGTGGTTCGGTTGCAGGCGGGTGGACATGCGCCCGCGCAGCCCCTGGGTGTTGCGAAAGCGGGTGACCACGCGGGTCTTCTGCGCCACCAGGACCAGATCCTGAATGCGCATGATCTTCGACACCGCTGCGACCATCTCCGGCGTCAGCCCAGGGGCCAGCGCCGTGAGGCTGGCTTCGTCGGCGTCGTCGCAGAGCAACCAGTCGCGAAACCCACCCACCGTCAGGTGGCTGACCGGGGCGAAGGCCTGGGCATCATGGGTGTCGATGATCAGGCGGGTGACTTCGTCGCTCTCATAGGGAATCAGCGCCTCCTGCAGAAAGGTCTTCAGCGGCACATTGGCCAGCGTCATCTGCGCGGCGGCGCGCTCGGCATCGCTGCCGGCCGCGACCCCAGCCAGGTAGTCGCCGGAGCGTGCCGGCGTAGCCTTGGCCATCAGTTCGCGCAGGCTGTCGAAGCGCCAGGTCTGGCCGGCCATGCTGTGGGAGTAGCTTGCCATGTATCTGTCCTCAACCAGTCTCTCTCGGTCGCCGTTGGGCAACGCCCGACGTCTGCTTGGCAGGCATCAGGCGTTGCGGCGGTTGTCAGGCCGGGCTGACCTGTGGCTTGCCTGCGACCGGGTACTCATCCTGTTCGATGATGCCGACAGCGCGATCCTGTTGCTCCAGTTCCAGCGCCTTGGGCACTGATAGCCAATAGGCCAGGCCGATGGCGGCAAAACCTGCGATCAGCTTGCCGATCAGCACTGGCAGGATGATGGTGGGCTGGAAGTTGGCCGTAAAGGACAAGTGGTCACCCAGCAGGAAGGCCGCGCAGACGGCGAAGGCGATGTTGATTACCTTGTCCTTCGGTGGCATGAAGCGCACCAGGCGGAACATGGCCAGGATGTTGGCGATGGTCGCGAGCATGCCGGCGCTGCCCACGGCGCTCAGGCCGACCTTGCTGCCCAGGTGTTCCAGCGGGCCGCCGAAGTATTTGCGCAGCAGGTAGACCATGGGGAAGGCGCCCGCCAGCATGATGCCGATGTAGCCGGCGGTTTCCAGGGCGCGGGTCTGGTCTTCGGCGTCCGCGATGATTGGGTCGAAGCCCCAGCCACCAAAGACGATGGTGAACACCCCGGTGAAGTATTCGACGATGGAGAATACCAGCACCAGTTTGATCATCGCGTCTAGGCCACGGCCGAAACCGATGAAGCCCTTGATCATCAGATCCGGCAGAAAACGCAGACCGGCAGCCAGGGCGACGACGAAGACGATGATCGGCAGCAGATTGGCGAAGATGCTGCCCAGGCCCATGGCCAGCTGATAGGTCGCCTCGCCATTGGTGGCGACCACTTCGCGGATCATCGGGTCGCTCGCCACCAGCAAAACGCTGGCAATCAGTACGCCGAGCGGAATGGTCAGGATGCCGGACATGATGCCCAGTGCCATGTATTTGTGGTCACGCTTGTCGAGCATCGCAAGCCCCATGGGGATGGAGAAGACGATGGTGGCACCACCCATGAAGCCGGTGATCAGCGCCATGACCAACGCTTCCTTGCTCGACGCCAGCGCCGATGCCAGGTGATAGCCGCCCATGTCCGAGGCGATGATCATGGTCGCGGCCAGTGCCGGGTCGGCGCCGAGGGCGTTGAAAAACGGCCCGCAGGCCTTCTCGATGAGCACCGTGAGGTACGGGATGGAGGCCATGATACCGGCCGCCGGCACGAAGATGTAGCCGGTGGCGTGGATGCCCTCCATGAACTCCTTGCCCAGACCCTTCTCGCTGTCGTAGATGGCCGCGAAAGCCCCTGCAACGGCGCAGGCCATGATGATGTAGAGAACGTAATTACCTATCTGATCCATTGCTGTGCCCTGACTGTCTTTATTGAGTGACGGTGCAGTATTGGCCCGCTCGAACGCTGCCTTGGCCGAGCCCTCTGCGCAGAGGCAGCAGGGCCGGCTTGCGGACGATCCGAACGGGCGTGAGCCGCGTCTTGTGCATGGCAGACCGTAAACAACGGTGGATTAAAAGAACCCCAGCGGATTGATGTCATAGCTCACCAGCAGGTTCTTGGTCTGCTGGTAGTGGTCGAGCATCATCTTGTGGGTTTCACGCCCGACCCCGGACTTCTTGTAGCCGCCGAAGGCAGCGTGCGCCGGGTACAGGTGGTAGCAGTTGGTCCACACGCGGCCGGCCTTGATCGCACGGCCCATGCGGTAGGCGACGTTCATGTCGCGGCTCCACACGCCGGCGCCGAGGCCGAACTCGGTGTCGTTGGCGATGGCCAGGGCTTCGGCTTCGTCCTTGAAGGTGGTCACGCCGATCACCGGGCCGAAGATCTCTTCCTGGAACACGCGCATCTGGTTGCTGCCCTTGAGCAGGGTCGGCTGGATGTAGTAACCGCTGGCCAGATCGCCGTCGAGTTTCTCCGCTGCGCCACCGGTGAGCACCTGCGCGCCTTCCTGCTGGGCGATCTCCAGGTAGCTCAAGATTTTGTCGAACTGCTGCTGCGAGGCCTGGGCGCCGACCATGGTTTCGGTGTCCAGCGGGTTGCCGCGCTTGATCTGTTTGACCTTCTTCATCACCTCGACCATGAAGGCGTCGTAGATCGACTCCTGCACCAGCGCACGCGACGGGCAGGTGCACACCTCGCCCTGGTTAAAGAAGCCCAGCACCAGGCCTTCGGCAGCCTTCTCGATGAAGGCCGGCTCGGCGTTCATGATGTCGGCGAAGAAGATGTTCGGCGATTTGCCGCCCAGCTCGACAGTGCTCGGGATGATGTTCTCGGCAGCGCACTTCATGATGTGCGAGCCCACAGGGGTGGATCCGGTGAAGGCGATCTTGGCGATGCGCTTGCTGGTGGCCAGCGCTTCACCGGCCTCGCGGCCGAAGCCCTGGACGATGTTGAGCACGCCCGGCGGCAGCAGGTCGCCGATGATTTCCATCAGTAGGGTGATCGACAGCGGCGTCTGCTCGGCCGGCTTGAGTACGATGGCGTTGCCGGCGGCCAGGGCTGGGGCAAGCTTCCAAGCAGCCATCAGCAACGGGAAGTTCCACGGGATGATCTGCCCGACCACGCCCAGCGGTTCGTGAAAGTGGTAGGCCACGGTGCCGTCGTTGATCTCGGCGGTGCTGCCTTCCTGGGCACGGATGCAGCCGGCGAAGTAACGGAAGTGGTCGGCGGCCAGCGGCACGTCGGCGTTCAGCGTCTCACGCACCGGCTTGCCGTTGTCCCAGGTTTCGGCCACGGCGAGCAGTTCGAGGTTGGCTTCGATGCGGTCGGCGATCTTCAGCAGGATGTGCGAGCGTTCCTGCACGCTGGTGCGGCCCCACGCGTCGGCAGCGGCGTGAGCAGCATCGAGAGCCTTGTCGATGTCGGCAGCGTTGGAGCGGGGGAATTCGCCGATTACCGAGCCATCGACCGGGCTGGTGTTACTGAAGTACTGGCCGCTGAGCGGGGCGACGAACTCACCGCCGATGTAGTTGCCATAGCGCGGCTTGAGGGTGACGAGGGCGCCGCTGGTTCCAGGCTTGGCATAAATCATGAGCGTTCTCCGAAACGATGTTGTTGTAGTTGTACGTAGCAGGTGAGCTGACGTTCAGCCTGGGTCGATCATGAGCCGATTTCATGGGCGCAACTTGACTGCACAGGGGGCTTGCTGTCGTGCAAAGTCAACTTTGCAGGCGCCGACGCTGCCTGTGTCGTAATGGGTCAAGTCGTCCGCTGCGTTTTGGTGCGGATGTTTCAAAATGACTCACTCGCCCGGTAAGGCGGGGCACGGAGGTGGCGTTTGAACCGTGGTTTTGCGATGCGACAGTGCAGGCGTATTTCTTGCTTGCCGAAACGCATTGTTACCAAGGAGGCCCCGATGAGTGCATTTCTCTCCCAGGCAGGTGGTTCGTTCGGCGCTTCGCTGTTGTCCGGTGCGCCGGCTAATGCGGGTGTGCTGGCGGCTGCTGCGAGTGGCCTGTGCGGCTTCATCGAAAAGCAGGGCGGTGACCCGGATCGTATCCTCGGGGTCTCCGGCATCGACCCCGAGTGCCTGCGCCATCCGACCCTGAGCCTGGCGCTGCCCAATTACTGCCAGGTGCTGGAAGAAGCCGCGCATCAGTCCGGCTGCGACAACTTCGGTCTGTACTATGGCCAGCAGTTCAAGCCGCAGGCGCTTGGCCTGCTCGGTTATATCGGGCTGTGCTCGGCGACGCTGGAACAGGCGCTGATCAACTTCGTCCGCGCCTTCCCGCTGCACCAGCGCAACAGCCTGATCCGCCTGGTCGACGAGGGCGAGTGCTACCGCTTCGACTATCAGGTACGCCATGGCGCCATTCTCAGCCGCCGCCAGGATGCCGAGTTGACTCTGGGCATGGCCCTCAACCTGGTGCGCCATGTGCTTGGCCCGCAGTGGGCGCCGCGCGCGGTGCACTTCGAACACCCACGGCCGGAGCATTGGCACGAGCACTGTAAGGTGTTCGATGCGCCGGTGTATTTCGAGCAGCCGTGCAATTCCCTGCTGATTCCCAAGCGCGGCCTCGACCGCGCCATGCCGGACAGTGATCCGGTACTGCTGATGGTCATGCAGGACTCGCTGAACCAGATCAGCGCGCTATGCGGGCGTGGTGAGCGGGATATGGTCAATGACGTGCGCGAGCAGATTCGCCAGCGTCTGCTGTACGGCGAGCCGGCGCTGGAAGATGTCGCGGAAATGCTCGGCATGGCCAGTTGGTCGCTGCAGCGGCGCCTGCGTGAGCAGGGGCTGAGCTTCTCGCAACTGGTGGACAACGTGCGTCGCGAACTGGCCAACCGTTACCTGCGCCAGTCGCAGCTACCCATCTCGCACCTGGCGCCATTGCTCGGCTATTCGGAAACCAGCGCCTTCTCGCGCGCCTTCCGCCGCTGGTTCGGCGTCAGCCCACGGCAGTGGCGGCGTGAGGACAGTTCGCTGAGTTGAGGTCAGTAGGCGGCGCGGATGGCGCGCACGTCATAACCGTGAATGACCTGCCCGCGCAGGTCGATCACCGGCACACCGCGGCCGCCAAGCGCTTGGTATTGGGCGCGGCCGGCGGTATCGGTCTCGATATTCACTTCGCGGTAGGCGATGCCGTCCTCGGCGAACAGCTCGCGGGTCTTGGCGCAGTAGCCACACCATTGCGTGGCGTAGAGCACCACTTCACCGCTGGCGTTACGCGCCTGGGGCGGGTCGATCCAGCGCTCGATCTTGTCCCAGTTCTGCCACAGGGCCAGGGCGGCGAGCAGCAACACAATCGTCTTCATGTTTTCGCATCCTTGTGTGATGGCACGTTCCGCTCAGCGTAAACCGAGCCAGGGCACTCCGCCATATGAGGCCGTAGGGTGGGCTTCAGCTCACCAGAACGCGAGGTAGTACGCCTTCTTTGGTGGGCTAAAGCGGATCGCCGCCCGGCCCACCCTACAAATACTTCAATCCTGACGGCGCTTGAGCTGGTCCTTCAATTGGGTCGGCAACTGGCGAATGATCAGCATGTCGCGGCCTTCGTCGTACTCGACCTTGGAGCCCAGCAGGTGCGCCTCGAAGCTGATCGACAGGCCCTCGGCACGGCCGGTGAAACGCTGGAATTGGCTCAGGGTACGTTTGTCCGCCGGAAACTCCGGAGCCATGCCGTAATCCTTGTTGCGGATGTGCTCGTAGAAGGCCTTGGGGCGCTCTTCATCGATCAGTCCGGAAAGTTCTTCCAGGGTGATCGGTTCGCCCATCTTGGCCTGGCCGCTGGCGTAGCCGACCAGGGTTTTGGTTTTCTCGCGCGCCTGCTCTTCGGGCAAATCCTCGCTCTCGACGAAGTCGCTGAAGGCCTTGAGCAGGGTGCGGGTCTCGCCTGGGCCGTCGACGCCTTCCTGGCAGCCGATGAAGTCGCGGAAGTAGTCCGAGACCTTCTTGCCGTTCTTGCCCTTGATGAAGGAGATGTACTGCTTGGACTGCTTGTTGTTCTGCCACTCGCTGATGTTGATGCGCGCGGCCAGGTGCAACTGGCCGAGATCCAGGTGTTTGGCCGGGGTCACGTCCAGCGCGTCGGTCACCGCCACGCCTTCGCTGTGGTGCAGCAGGGCGATGGCCAGGTAGTCGGTCATGCCTTGTTGGTAGTGAGCCAGCAGCACGTGACCGCCAGTGGAGAGATTGGATTCCTCCATCAGCTTTTGCAGGTGCTCGACGGCATGGCGGCTGAAGGCGGTGAAGTCCTGCTCGCCATCGAGATAGGCCTTGAGCCAGCCGCTGAACGGGTAGGCGCCGGATTCTTCGTGGAACAGCCCCCAGGCCTTGCCCTGCTTGGCGTTGTAGCTCTCGTTGAGGTCGGCCAGCAGGTTCTCCATGGCTTGCGACGTGGCCAACTCGCTGTCGCGGGCGTGCAGCACGGCAGGGCTGCCGTCGGGCTTCTTGTCGATCAGGTGGACGATGCAGTGACGGATCGGCATGGCGGTCTCGTGGGCAAATGAAACAAGAGCCGAAGTTTACCCGAAGCAGAAAATGGATTGCGGGGCTGGGTGTGGATCTATCCGTGAAAAGCGTTGAAGACCACACAGCAGATCGCGGCTAGAGCCACTCCCACGGGTATCGCGAACATCCGTGGGAGGGGCTCTAGCCGCGATGCTTCTCTACTGGCGGCGTTGCTGTTGCGGCGTAGATACAAGGGTGGACGACGCTTTTTCCACCCACCGCTTCGGGGCGTCAATGAAGCGTGCTTCGCCTTACGCCTGCCGCCGCCGCTGCAACTCGCGCAAGCGCTCGATCACATAGCGCACATGCATGTGCAGCTCGTACAGCTCATTGGAATACGACAGCGGCACTTCCACCGCTGCCAGTTCGTCTTCCATCTTCTCCAGCCGCTCGATCTCGCTGCCCAGCTCGTCCGGCAGGGAGCCTGCGTGCAGCTTGCGGTCGATCTCGCGCAGGTACTTGTACCAGCGGTAGATGCGCGCGCGAATGCGCCACTGGTAGATCGGGCCGACAGCCTTGAACAGTGGGATCATCACCACGATCAAGGGTATCAGCAGGATGATGTAGCGGTCGGCCAGCGAGGCGATGCGAAACGGCAGGTAGCGCTGCAGGATCGGCAGGCCCTTGTCGTAGTAATGCCCGGCATCCTTGTGCAGCTCGAAGGTGCGAGGCTCGGCACTGGGAAAGGTGCCGGCGGCGTCGAGCAGGGTGCCGCTGCGCATCACTTCACGGCTGGCTTCGAGAAACAGCGGTACCAGGCCAGGGTTGAAGTCGTCGTTGACCACCAGGGTAGCGACCGGAGACAGGGTGACGATATCGCGGTCTGGTGCGTTGCTGGCCAGATCCAGCAGGCCTTCACCGACCTTCACCTGATTGAAGAACGGCAGTCGCGCCTCGTAAGCGGCGGCGCGCCGAAAGTGTGCCAGGGCGATGTCCGGGTTGGCCGCCAGTTGCTGCACCAGTGCGTTCTCTGCCGGACCGACGAAGAACGCTGCATCCAGTTCGCCGGCCATCAGCGCCCGAGCGGCTTTGCCACCGCCGATGCTCTGCCAGCTTTCGGGGTGTTGTTCCGGCTCGATGGCATTGGCGCCGAGAATGGCATCGCTGGCGGCACGGGTGCCGCTGCCTTCACCGCCCAGACCGACGCGCAATGGCAGCAGGTCGGCAATGCGATCCAGCTTCACGTCTCGTCGATAGAACAGCCACAAAGGCTCCTGATAAATCGCCCCCAGACTTTCCAGCTGACGCTGCTCGTCGGGAGCCAGCTGGCGCTCCAGGCCGCTCTGGACCAGGGCGATCTCCACTTGCGGGTCCTTGGCCAGCAGGCGTTGCAGGTTGTCGCGCGAGCCTGAGGTCGGTACCAGGTTCAGTTCAAAACCTTCCTTGGCCAACTCTTCCTTCAGGCGTTCGGCAAACTGCTGGTAGGCGCCCCCTTGGGTGCCGGTGGCCATGCTGGCGCTCATCGGTGGTGGCGGCGCGACGAACTGGAACAGTGCCCAGACCAGGCCTGCCACCACCGGGACGATCCACAGGTTGGCCAGGATCATGATTTTCAGGTCATTGAGTACGCGGAGCATGGGGCTTCCTTTCAGCGAGTTCAGGGTAAGGATAGAACCCCATGCGGCTCACGGTCACCCTGGAGGGTGGATGACACTCTTTCATCCACCATCAGGTTCGCGATGGATCAATTACGCCAGCGCCTTGTGCCTTGCACGCAGATGAGTGAACAGCAGCAACACCCCTAGCAGCGCCACTGCATACAGCGCATCGCCGCCAAGCATCAGCAGCACCCCGGTGCAGAGCAGTGCACTGAGACCGGCAAGCAGGCGCCAGACGCCACTGAGCAGCACCCAGCCAGCGGCCATGCTCAGCAGGTAGATCAGCACGAAGTTGCCGTTGGCATAGCGGATCAGATCGTCCACCGACAGGTTCAAGGTGGCCGAGAGCATGGCGCACAGCGCGCAGCTGATCACCACCAGCAGCAAGGCTTTGCCGGGTACACCATGGCGGTTGCGCACGGCCAGCCTGGCCGGCAGACGGCCTTCATCGGCCTGGCTCCAGATCAGCCGGGCGAAGCCCTGGATGTACACGTTCATCGAGGCGAAGCAGGCCAGGTAACCGAGCACCGCGACCAGCACGCGTGCGTGCTCCCCCAGCAGCTGTTCAAACAGACGGGGCAGGGCGGTAATGTCGCTGTGCACGTCGCCGTAAGTGGCAAAGCTCAGCACCGCGACCGAGCAGGCCCAGTACACCAGGCCGGCCAGTACCACGCCGAGCAATAGCGCCAGCGGGAAGTCGCGCTCGGGGTGTTTGAACTCCTCGCCCAGGTGGGTGAAGGCCTCGATGCCGACGAAACACCAGAACATCACCCCCAGCGCCGTCGGCAGCAGGTGCCACTGGCCGTCCATCGCCGGCAGCAACGGCTGGCTGGCGCGCGGCAGGTCGCCGACCCACCAGATCAGCGCCACGCTGGCGACGATGGCTACAGCGATCAGCCCCTGCAGGATGCCCGATGCTTTCGGTGGGCGCTGACCAAGCAGGAGAATGGCGCCCAGCGTCGCCAGTTCGATGAGCAGCAGGCCGCTGCGATCGAGGTCGAACAGCGCCAGCCAGAAACCGCTGGCGATATGCAGCGCAGCGGGCAGACCGACCGGCAGCACAGCGAGAAACAGCAGGGCGCTGACCCCCTCCATGCGCAGGCCGAAGGCGCGGCCGATCAGATGCGGCGCGCCGCCGGCATGAGGGAAGCGCTTGCCCAACTGGGCGAAGGTGAACGCCACCGGCAGCACCAGGGCAATCAAAATCATCCATGCCCACAGCGACGCTTCGCCGGCTGCCGTGGCCGCCAGTGCCGGCACCACGAAGATGCCGGTGCCGAGCAGCGAGGTGCTGAGCAGGGCGATGCCCTGCAGCAGGCCCAATTCCTTGTTCAATCGACTCATGGGGTATGCTCATCATTTTCCAGATACCGCCATGGTAGGGCGCCGGCCAGTTGCAGGCTGTCGCCTTTTGCCGACGAAATGGCGGTTTTCACCGTCAATCCGATTACCGCCCGAGAAGCCCCAGTGGACAAGTTCGATCGCCAGATCCTCACTCTGCTGCGCAGCGATGCGCGCACCTCCGTCAGTCAGATCGCCCGTGAGATCAATCTGTCACGTTCGGCGGTAAGCGAGCGGATTCGCTATCTGGAGGAGAGCGGGGTGATTCGTGTTTATCACGCGCAGGTCGCGGTGCCGGGCGAAGGTGGAGTCAGAGCTTATCTCGAGCTTTTCTACCAAAACGCCCGTTGTCAGGATTACGTCGAGCGTATGCGCGAATACCCGGAAATCCGCCATTGCAGTGGCATCAGCGGCGAGACCGACATGCTGGTACTGGTCGAGGCGCCGAGCATGGCGCGCCTGAGCGAAGTGCGCGCGGCCATCGAGGACTTCCCGCAAATGCAGCGGGTCAAGACTCATGTCGTCGTACAGGACTGGCCGCTATGAGCTTGCGCATCCTGCACACCTCCGACTGGCACCTGGGCCAGCATTTCATGGGCAAGACTCGGCAGGCCGAGCACCAGGCCTTCTGCGCCTGGCTGCTGGAGCAGGTGCGCGTGCACGACGTGGACGTGCTGTTGATCGCCGGTGATGTGTTCGACACCGGCGCACCGCCCAGTTACGCCCGCGAGCAGTACTACCGGCTGGTGGTGGAGTTGCGCGACGCCGGCTGCGCCCTGGTGGTACTCGGCGGCAACCACGACTCGCCGGCCATGCTCGGTGAAAGCCGCAGCCTGCTGGGGCAACTGGGCACCCAGGTGGTGCCGAGCGTGGGCGTCGACCTGGCTGAACAGGTACTGGTACTCAATGATCGTACTGGCCAGCCGGGCGCCATTCTCTGCGCCATTCCCTTCATCCGCCCGCGCGACGTGCTGGCCAGCCAGGCGGGGCAGAGCGCACAGGACAAACAACAGTCGCTGCAGCAAGCCATCGCCGAGCATTACCGGGCACTGTACGAGCTGGCGGCGAGCAAGCGTGACGAGCTGGGCCTGACGCTACCGATCATCGCTACCGGTCACCTCACCACGGTTGGCGCCAGCGCCAGCGAATCGGTGCGCGAGATTTACGTCGGCAGCCTGGAAGCCTTCCCCACCAGCGCCTTCCCGCCGGCGGACTACATCGCCCTTGGCCATATCCACCGCCCGCAGAAGGTCGGCGGCCTGGAGCATATCCGCTACAGCGGCTCGCCGATTGCCCTGTCCTTCGACGAGGCGCGCCAGCAGAAGGAAGTCCTGCTGCTGACGTTCGAAGGCGCCACCCTGCAGTCGATCACGCCACTGCCCGTGCCGGTGTTCCAGCCCATGGCCAGCTTGCGCGGCTCGCTCAAGGAGCTGGCAGGCTCCATCACCGAGGCAGCTGCACAGGGCAAAGCCGAGCGGCCCGTATGGCTGGAAGTGCAAGTGAGCACCGACGACTACCTGAGCGACCTGCAAAGCCGGATCAATGCCCTGTGCGAAGGGCATCCCGTGGAAGTGCTGCGTATCCGCCGCGAGCGCGGCAACGCCATGGCTAGCCTGGCCAGCGAAGCACGGGAAACGTTGGACGAGCTGAGTGTGGAGGACGTCTTCGCCCGCCGCCTGCAGCAGGAAACATTGGAAGAAGAGGATGCCCTGCGTTTGCAGGGGTTGTATCGGCAGGTGCTGGAGGCGCTGCCCAAGGCTTAGCGGCACAGGCCTCCGTAGCCCGGATGCAATTCGGGGATGGCGGTCGTGACAACCCAGCCAAGAGCTTGCTGCGCTCACCCCAGCGGGCTGACTACACCGGCAAACCCCTGGCCCAGCACATGCGTATAAATCTGCGTCGTACGTATATCCGCATGCCCCAGTAGCGTCTGCACTGTGCGAATGTCACTCCCCCGACGCAGTAACTCGGTGGCGAAACTGTGGCGAAAGCTATGGCAACTGGCAGGCTTGTGCAGATTGGATTGCCGGACGGCATGTCTGACAGCTTTCTGAATGGCACTGACATGAAGGTGATGACGAACTATCTGCCCGTCCTCATCCGTGCAAAGTCCGGTCGACGGGAACAGCCACTGCCACTCGAATGAACATCCCGCCTTGGGGTATTTGCGACGTAGCGCAAATGGCAGGCTGACGGGCGCGTGATAAAAGCTGTCCCGCTGCTTCCAGGCGCGAAACATACGCTCTCTGCGCTCCAGCAGCTGTGTGATCAGAGGCGCCGGCAGAAGTGTCGTTCGGTCTTTGGCGCCTTTGCCGTCGTGAATGGTGATGATCTGCTTATCGAAATCCACATCCTTGATACGCAAACGTGCAGCTTCCACCACTCGCAAGCCGGCGCCATACATCAGCGAAGCCAGTAGCTGATGCGGTTGGCTGGTAATGAGCGCCGTGGCTTCCTCATGCGTAAGTACGCAGGGAATACGCGCTGAGCGTTTTGCGCGCACCACCTCACCCACTTGCCCGAGCGGTTGTTGCAAGACCTTGTCGTATAGGAAAACCAGCGAATTGAGTGCCAGATTCTGGGTGGCGGCAGCCACCTGACGCTCAACTGCCAACCAAGTGAGAAAAGCATTGACCTCGGTAGGGCACTGCTAAAAACGTAGGCGAGGCAGTCAGCACAAGGCAAAAACGAGCGAAAAAGCGGAGTTTACGAGTTGTAAATGAGCATTTTGAGCCTGTTTTTAACGCAGTGATGGCAACGCAGGTAGTTTTTAGAGGTGTCCTACAGCGCCAAGCTCCATTGGATGGTGCAGTTTATGGAAACGGATGAAATAGCGAATCCAGTACCAGTAGGATTTTTCTGTCCGGATGCTGTAATGATGCAAGCGCATCACCGCCCTGAACTGCTCCTGCAGGCGAGGTTTGCTGGAGTTTTCCATGGCCGACTCCTTGGCTGTGTTTTTGTACAGTAGTAATGGTAGGGCAAAAAGAGGAAGTCAAGCGAATACATCCAGACATCAGGGGCTGGCCGGTAATGCCATGATTTGAAAAGAATTTTTCCAGGGCGGCGATGACGATAATGCGGAGTTAGATGGAAGGCTCTACTATCGGATTAGTACCGCCTTCCATCTAATCACTGTTAGGCTTTAATCAAGTGGCGTATCCATGCAGTATGCGTCAGCCTGCAACAGCATAAGATTCCACGACAGCACGCTGCCTTCAGACATATAACAACTTATTGACGGTAAAAATTATGGCATTAGTTAAGTGCAAGGAATGCAGGACGTTGGTTAGCTCAACAGCAAAAATCTGCCCAAGTTGCGGAGTAAAAAAACCAAGTCAAGCTGCGACCCCAAAAACGCGCATGGCAGTAGTTTTAGGCGGTGTTATTTTCGCTGCTGTAGCTATGCAATTTATGAAGTCTAACAGCACACCGCAATCACAGCCGCAAGCACAAAAACCCAAGGAATGTTCTAGCAGTCCTTTTGAAGCATTTGAAACTGGGAAAATCTACATCTCAGGAGAGCTATCGTCGCTCGTAGATAAAACATGCCCAACATCTAGGTGGTCTCCCGATCAGACAGTAACAGTCTACTGGAAAAGCAAAGCCTATCAATTGACCACAGTTAAGCTTCCATACGACGGAACAGAAGCCAAATACAAGCTCACATCAGTAAAACAACTAACCCCGTAGTCACCACAGTTTCCGGCGTAATTCCGTGGTACAGCCTAACAATAGGTTCAAACCGTTCGCTTCGCTCACTGGGGCGGGCTAAAGCCGCCTCTTAACCAAACATTATACGCACTGAGACTTATCCGTGGACTTGAAAACATTTACCTTAAGAGCCATAGAGATAATAAAAGGCACTCTCATAGGCAAGGTAATTTTGGCCTTAATTGCTGGCGGCCTAAGCTTACTCGGGGCCGCCCCTTATTTTGACAAATATATATCTGGGATTTTGAACGAATACTTATCCATCGAGACGTCAGATCCCTCCACCCCGATAGGCATATCCCTAATAGCCGTTGCCGTCCTTTTGGCCATATGGGAGCGTAAAAACCAGATCACCATCGAAACTCAAAGATTAAGAATAAGCTCTAGTAAAGCGCAAAAACCTATAATTGATCTTTGCAGCAGGGGAATATCGGTTAAGGAAATTGAGCCTCAAAAGATATTTTTCGACATCCCCTATTGCTCTGGAAAAAATGCCAGTGCCTACAATGTAAAGCTAGATAACGCAGTTATCACCCCGATTGAAGGAAACCTAACTTACACTTCCAGCTTCGGCGATTTCTTTCCTGAAAACATAACCCTTTCATATGAAACAGGAAAGTCCATGCATTACTCGCTGCACCCATTTTCACTAGAAAAAGCCTTAAGCTCTTACATTGTTGTAAAAGGGACATACAGCGACGCCGACGACAACACTTACAATGTCTTTGACATATTTAAATTCAGCGAGCCAACCAATAGCTGGGTTCGCGCACTAGGCAATGAATATTTGAGAGTTAGAAGATTTATCCAAGACACTGTCAAATGCGTATAACAAATGGTTCAAATCGCTCGCTCCGCTCACTGGGACCGGCTAAAGCCGGCCCCTTAACCAAACGTTATCCTATGACCAAACTAATAAAAAAATCCGCTGTTATCGTTCTGCTAGCAAGCCTGGCAGGATGTAGCACCAACCAGCCTGCTAGTGATTTCAATAACGCAAAACAAAATTTAGCCGATATAAAAAGCTACTTTCTAAACTAGAAGCTGGCGGCTACTCCTGCGCGGAGTCAGACATGAAAGAAAATGAGGCGCAATACTTTTCTCAAAAGAATCTGGACGCTCAGAAGTACACATGTACAAGATCTAAAAACAGGCTACTTTGCGTAGATTACTTATTCATAGATGTTTTTTCTGTCAATGACGAAGTCGTAGGTGGTAACGGGCAGGTAGCGCCGCAGTGTCCATAACTAAAAACTAAAGCATGGTTCAGGTCGCTCGCTTCGCTTACTGGTGCGGGCTAAAGCCCACTCCTTAACCAAGCACTATATGTATTTGGTGTTTTTACTCAGCTATAAGTAGATCTTGAAATGAAAAAGAAAGTAAAACGATCAAGAGTGCTGCGGGCCTTTAATTCGCTTTGCGCGGCCCTGCTTATAGGTTCTGCAATTTACATCATGGCTATGGGTTTCAGCGCCGTTGCCATGGCTGCCATGGCTATCTCCGTTGCTGGAGCTGCTGTACTTCCTGTTCAGAGCAGCGAGGGAGTTCTGGAGGCGATAACCGGCATCGTTGAAGCGATGGTCGACGGAGTCCTAGCAGTTATCGAAGCTATAACGAGTGCGATCGCTAGCTTGTTCAGTTAGAAATGGAGCCGCTAGTTCAAACCAGCTCGCTGGTTCCGGCTAAAGCCCAGCCCTTAACCAATACGCTATCGAGCCTCTAAAATGACTCCTCTGCCATCATCCTGGGCCAGTGCCTGGTCAGACCTTGGCCTACAGCCTCCGTCAGGTCTGTTCGAGCAGCTCGTTCGTGCCTATGAGGAGCCGCAGCGGCACTATCATTCGCTGCAACACCTGCGCGAATGCCTGGTGCATTTCGAGCAGGCGCGGCATCTGGCGCAGCAGCCGGGGGAGGTGGCCATCGCGCTCTGGTTCCATGACGCCATCTACGACGTGCGCGGCAAGGATAACGAGCGCCTGAGCGCAGATTGGGCCATCCGGGTGCTTGCGAGCTGTCACGCCTGCCAGGTGACGTTGGCGAGGGTCGAGCAACTGATCATGGTCACCCGGCATGATGCGACGCCGAGCGAGCCGGATGAGCAGTTGTTGGTGGATATCGACCTGGCCATTCTCGGCGCCACGCCGGAGCGTTTCGCCGAATACGACGCTCAGGTGCGCGCCGAGTACGCCTGGGTGCCGGGCTTCGTCTACCGCATGAAGCGGCGCAGCGTTCTCCAGTCATTTCTTGCGCGCCCAACCATCTACAGCACGGATCATTTCAGGGCGCGCCATGAGGCGCAGGCGCGGAACAATCTGGCCGGCGTGGTTTGAAGGCGACTCAATAGCGGGGTCCACATCGCATTCTGCGCAACAAGCGTTCTATGCTGTGAATGGTGGCGTTTCGACAGGGGAGCGAAAGTGCCGTTGTTCAATGCCTTGCTGCGTGCGCTTGACCCTTTGCATGGAGTGCCAGAGGCGACTCGGCAGGCGTTCGCCTGCTGGTACCTGCAGGCGAAGATTCCGCAGATCCGCTACGTGGCGTTCCTTACCACCGGGTTGTATCTGATCTATGCCGCCATCGAGCAGAACGTCGAGACCGATCAGTCCGTCGCGCGGCTGATCTGTCATGCGTTGTTGGTGCCAGCGGCGTTGCTGAGCATCGGCTTGCTGAGTTTCCAACCCAAGCGACAGCCCTTGATGCTGGGGTTACTTACCGCCGCTCCAATCTTCTCGGTAATGGCCAACCTCTACTTCAACTTCGGTTCGCCGCGCTTTGCTTTCTACGCGCCGGAGATTTACCTCAACCTGATGTGGACCTTCGCCATCTCCGGTCTCACGCTGAAGCGCGCGATGCTCACGTCGTTGGTTTCGCTGGCGGCGATCCTGCTGGTCACGCTGTAGCACTCGCTGACGCCCGGCATGCAGCGCCTGCACCTGGTCTGGATTCTGGCGTCGTTCTCCTTCGGTCTGCTCAGTGCCTTTCTGCTGGAAAAGGCGCACAAACGTATGTTCTTGCACCAGGACAGCCTGGCCTTGAGCGCCAGCATCGATAGTCTGACCGGCCTGTGGAATCGCGCGCGCACCTTGCATTTTCTGATCGAGGAGGTGGCGCGAGCCAATCGCTACGGCACGCCGTTCTCGGTGGTGCTGATCGACATCGACCACTTCAAGAGCGTCAACGACACCCATGGCCATGCCGTGGGCGACAGCGTGCTGAGGCAGTTTGCCGGGTTGTTGCGCGACGGCGTGCGAGTCATGGACAAGGTCGGCCGGCTCGGCGGCGAGGAGTTTCTGATCATCCTGCCGGAGAACGATGCGGCGCACGCCGAGCGCGCCATGCAGGCTCTGCAGAAGCGCATCAGCGCTTTCGCCTTCGACCGTGTACAACGCAAGAGCGCCAGTTTCGGCATTGCCGAATATCGCCCTGGCGAGAGCCTGGACAGCCTGATGGAGCGTGCGGACCAGGCGATGTACCTCGCCAAGGCCAATGGCCGCGACCGTATCGAGATACTGTGAACTCGGCCCGAACCGCGCATGAGCGGTTGGGGTCGAAATCGCTACACCCTTCCAGTGGAGAGCGTCATGCAAAGAGCGGCACATTTTCTTCTCGCGGCTGCGGCCATTCCCCTGTTGTTGGCCGGCTGCGCGACATCTTCCAGCGAGCAGGATGCCAAGGTGACCGAGCAATGGTTGGGGCGCTGGACCGGGCCAGAGGGTACTTACCTGGATATCAGCGGCACGCCGGCTGACTACCGCCTGACCATCGCCAATCTTGACGGCCCGCGACGGTTTGTTGGTCGTGCGCAGGGCGCGAAGATCGTCTTCGTGCGCGATGGCGTGGTGGAAAGCGTCAGCGCTACCGACGGTGAAGCCACCGGCATGAAGTGGCTGCTGGACAAGCAGAACTGCCTGACTGTGCGCAGCGGTGAGGGTTATTGCCGCGACTGAATCGCTACCGGGATATGCCAGAATGACGGCCTTCAACGGCTTATGACCTGTGCATGAAAATCCTCAGCCTGCGCCTCAAGAACCTCAACTCCCTCAAGGGTGAATGGAAGATCGACTTCGCTGCCGAGCCTTTCGCCGGTAGCGGTCTGTTCGCCATCACCGGGCCAACCGGGGCGGGCAAGACCACCTTGCTCGACGCCATCTGCCTGGCGCTGTACCACCGCACACCGCGTATGAGCACGCTGTCGGCCAGCGGTAATGAGCTGATGACGCGGCACACCGCCGATTGCCTGGCCGAAGTCGAGTTCGAGGTTAAAGGGCAGGGCTACCGCGCCTTCTGGAGCCAGCGCCGCGCGCGGGACAAGGTCGACGGTGCGTTGCAGGCGCCCAAGGTCGAGCTGGCGCGTATCGCCGATGGTGAAATTCTCACCGACAAGATTCGCGAGAAGGAAAGCCTGACTGCCGAGCTGACCGGCCTGGATTTCGAGCGTTTCACCAAGTCGATGCTGCTCGCTCAGGGCGGCTTCGCGGCGTTTCTCGAGGCCAATGCCAACCAGCGCGCCGAACTGCTGGAGGAACTGACCGGTACCGAGGTTTACGGGCAGATATCCCAGCAGGTCTACGAGCGCACCAAGGCCGCCGAACAGGCGCTGGGCCTGCTGAAAAGCCGCGCCCAGGGCATGGAGCTGCTGGACGAGGCGCAGCGTGCCGAATTGCAGGCCGAAGCCGAGCGCCTGGCGCAGGAACAGGCCCCGTTGCAGGCTGAGCAACAAACGCTGCTGGCCGGGCAGCGCTGGCGTGAGGCGTTGCAGCGAGCCGAGCAACAAGCCGGCGGGGCAGTGCAAGGACTGGAGCAGGCCCTGCAACGTCAGGCTGCTGCGGCCGATGACTTACAGCGTCTGGCCGCCAGTGAGCCGGCAGCGCGTTTACAACCGCTGCACCAAGCCTGGCAGCAGGCGCAGCACGACAGTCAGCAGGCCGAGCACGGTCTGTTCGCACTGCGTGAGCAGATGCAAATGTGTGCCGAGCGTGAACGGCAGGCGCTGTGGCAGGCCAGCCATCATGCGGGGCACTGGCGTGAGCAGCGGCACGTCGCGTTGACGCAGGCGCAGCACCAGCATGCCGATGTGCAGGCCTGGCTGAGCGAGCGCAGTTCGCATGCGCGCCTGGGTGAGTTGCTCAGTGGCTGGGACGAGCGCTTCACGCAACGTGCCAAGGCTGAGCAGGCACTGCAGACAGCGCAAACGCGCCTAAGCGACTCCGCTGCACAACTGACGGCCTTGCAACGCCAGCGTGACGAGCAGGGTGTGCGTCTGACAACGCTGCAACAGCAGGTGCAGCAAACGCGCGACGCCGAGGGGCAGCAGCAGGGCGCCTTGCAGGCTCTGCTGGGTGATGCCGGTGAGGCGGGCTTGCGTCAGGACTGGCAGCGCCAGCAAACGCGCAGCCGGGTGTTTGACCGCCTGCAACAACTGGCGCAGAACCGTGAGGCCTTGGCCATACAACTGGCCGAGCTGCCGCCGCGCCTGGCTGAGCTGCAGCGCCGACAGGCGCACAAGAACACCGAGATCAACGCCCTGCGCGAGCGTTACAAGGCACTCAAGCAGCAGGTCGCTGACAAGGAAAAGCTGCTGGAGCAGGAAAAACGCATTCAGGATCTGGAGGCCTATCGCGCCCGCCTGCAACCGGGCGACGCCTGCCCGCTGTGCGGCTCGCACGAGCATCCGGCGATCAGCCAGTACCAGGCGCTGAACGTCTCCGCCACCGAGCAGGCGCTGGTGCAGTGCCGCAGTGAGTTGGCCGAGCTGGAGAGCCAGGGCGCCAACCTGCGTGATGAGCTGACCCGTCTCGCCGCGCAGATCGAGCAGGTGCAGCAACAACAAGCTCAAGCCGAGGCGCAATTGCTGCCGCTGGATCAGCAGTGGCAGCAGCAACTCAGCGAACATGACATCCGCCTGCAGGACGTCGCCGAGCTGACAGGTGTGCAACAGCAGCACGAGCAGGAATTGGCTGCGCTCCAGGCGCGCCTGGAAGCGGCGCAGGCACAGCAGACCGAGTTGCAGCGCTTGCGCGAGTTGCGCGAAAGCGCTGAGCGCGAGCAGGCCGATGCCGAGCGGCAGCAGGCAATACTCAGTCGCGATCTGGATAACACCCAGGTGCGTCTGACCGAGCAACAGGCGCATCTGAGCGCGCTGCAGACTGAACTAGCGCAGCAGGCCCAGGAACTGCTTGCCAGCCTGCAGGGCTTCGCCAGCGAGCTGCCGGCCGACGGCTCAGGCTGGTTGATGCAGCAGAAAGCCGCCTGGCACGCTTGGCAACAGACGCAGGCGCGTGAGCAGCAGTTGCTCGAACTCACGCGCGAGGCGCAACGACAACTGGACGAAGCTCAGACGCAGGCCGAGCACTGGCAGCTGCGTTGGCAGGACGCAGGTGCGCCGGGTCTGGCGACCCCGGAACCGCCAGCCGATCCGCAGCAGGCCCTACGTGAATCCGCCGAGTGGTTGGCCGCGACCCTGCGTGAACGCGATGGCCTCGCCGGCAGCGAGCAAGCCCAGGAGGCCTTGCTGGCGCGTGAGCAACAACGTCTGCAAAGCTGTCAGCAGGCTTGGCAACAGGCGCTGCTGAGCAGTCCTTTCGCCGATCAGACGGCGTTCGAAACGGCACTGTTGAGTGAGGATGAACGCCTGCGCTTGGTGCAACTCAAGGCGGATCTCGAACGTGCGCACACCCAGGCTGCGACCCTGCTGGCGGCGGCTCAGGCCGAGGTGCAGCGCCTCTCGGCAGAAGCGCAAACCGCCTTGAGCCCGGAGCAGTTGGCCGAGCAGCTCCAGACATTGCAGGAACGCTTGCGCGCCCTGAGCGAGCGTCAAGGTGAGCTGCGCGCGCAGTTGCAGGCCGACGAGGCGCGGCGCAGTAGCCAGCAGGCGCTGTTCGCCGAAATTAGTGCGCAGGAGAGCGAGCAGCGCCTGTGGCAACAGCTCAACGGCCTGATCGGCTCGGCCGACGGTGCCAAGTTCCGCAAGTTTGCCCAGGGCCTGACCCTCGATCACCTGATCCACCTGGCCAACCGCCAACTGACGCGCTTGCATGGACGCTATCAGTTGGCGCGCAAGGGCAGCGGCGAACTCGAGCTGGAAGTGCGCGACACCTGGCAGGCCGACGTGGCGCGCGATTGCCGCACGCTGTCCGGCGGCGAGAGTTTCCTGGTCAGCCTGGCGCTGGCGTTGGCACTGTCCGATCTGGTCAGCCACAAGACCAGTATCGACTCGTTGTTCCTCGATGAAGGTTTCGGCACCCTGGACGGCGAGACGCTGGAGGTGGCGCTCGATGCGTTGGACAACCTCAATGCCAGCGGCAAGACCATCGGCGTGATCAGTCACGTCGAGGCGATGAAGGAGCGTATTCCCGTGCAGTTGCGGGTGCACAAGGGCGTCGGTCTCGGTTACAGCCGGCTCGATGCGCGTTTTGCGGTGAAGGAAGGAGCGTAGTGATGCTGATGCGAGTGAAGGATTCCACCCTGCTGGTGATCGATCTGCAGGAGCGGCTGCTGCCAGCCATCGACGGTGGCGCGGCAGTGGTCGAGCAAGCCACCTGGCTGGTGCAAGTGGCGCAGCGCCTGCGCGTTCCGGTGATCGCCACCGAGCAGTATCCGAAGGGGCTGGGTTATACCGAGCCGGGCCTGCATGAGTTGCTGCCGGGCGATGGGTTGCGGGAGAAGATTCATTTTTCGGCAACCGCCGGGGCCGGGCTGTTCGACTTGCCCGGTGGCGAGCGCAGGCAGTTCGTCGTCTGCGGCACGGAAACTCATGTTTGCGTACTGCAGACGGTAATGGGCCTGCTGGCGGCCGGGCGTGAGGTATTCGTGGTCGACGAGGCGGTGGGATCGCGCCGGACACGCGACAAGGCCTTGGGGCTGGCGCGCATGGAACGTGCCGGCGCGGTGATCGTCTCGCGTGAGATGGTTGCCTTCGAGTGGCTGGAGCAGGCCGGCACCGAGCTGTTTCGCGAGGTCAGCAAGGGCTTTATTCGCTGATCATTGACTGCTCATTTTTGGTTCCCCGCCTTCGCGGGGATGACGACTGTCTGGAGTTCTCGTCATTCCCGCGCAGGCGGGAATCCAGGCGCCGAGTTTTTTCGGTTATGGCGCTGTATCTTCCTGCACGGGTTGGTAGTGGCCAGCTTGCAGGTCGTCGAAATACTTCTGGTAACGGCCGTCGTCGCGGAACTGTTGCAGGCGAGCGTTGAAGCGCTCGCGTAGCGCTTCGCTCTGCGCCAGGCGCTTGGGCAGCATCAGGTAACTGAGGTTGACCAGCAGCGGTTTGGGGTGGTGGGTGATGCGCTCGGCCTCGGCGCTGGAGAACTCGTTACGCAGCGCGGCGTAGCCGACGTTGAGCTCCTGCGGATAGAGCACCACGCGCTCCTTGAGCAGCTTCTCGAAGTTCTGCCGGTCGCTGGACACTCGTTCGATGCGCACCTTGCCTTCGGCGAGAAAGGCATCGAACGCCGGCCCGTAGCTATATTCCAGGCCGCCGCCGAGGGTCATGCCGCTGAGGTCGTCGAAGCGCTGCCAGTCGAACGGCTGGGTTTTCAGGTGGAAGAACACGAACTGTTCGTTGAGCAGTGGGGCGCTGAAGAGAAAGTCGGCCTCACGCTCGCTCTTGTGCATCCATACCGCGGTGGCGTCGAACCGGCCTGCGGCCGCTTCGGCGTAGGCGCGGGGCCAGGGCAGGAAGGTGAATTCGACACGGTAGCCTTCCTCGGCCAGCAGGTCGCGCAGCAGATGGGCCACTGGCCCCTGGTGTTCGAGTCTGGCTGACAGATAGGGCGGCCATTCGCCGGCGCTGATCCGTAGCAAAGGTGCCTCTGCAGCCCCAAGCGGGCTGCAGCAGAACAGGCTAAACAGCACAATCAACAGGCCGTGACGCATCTGTAGTCCTCGACGGCTTGGGCAACAGGATGATGGCACTTTAAGGGTTTTGCCCTGTTGATCCCAGTCATGCCGCTGGCTGCAAGGCAGTGCAATGATCGAAGTCTGGCGTCTGACCTGGTGAGCGCAAGCGTGCACCAAATTGCTGCAGACGACTCAGGGCGAATATGCCTATGCTTGGAGCAGGACAAGAAGTCGGTGACAAACCGCGGATCGAACGCCTGCTCTCAGGCGTTCCGGTGATGGAGTCTGGTTTTTGCACAAAACGCTGCATTACTGCCTGCTCTGGCTATTGGCCGGCACCTGCTACGGTGCCCAGCCAACCTTGACGTTCTGTCATGAAGATCAGAATGCCTACCCTTGGGTGATGACCGATGGCACCGGTCTCAACCTGGAGCTGCTCAATCTGGTGCAGCAGGCGCTGGCACTGCAGGTGGTTTACGTGGCAGTGCCGTGGAAGCGCTGTCTGTCGGGCATGCAGCAGGGCCTCTATGACGGCGCTTTCGCTGCCAGCGTCAAACCCGAGCGGCTACAGATGGGCCATTACCCCACCAATGCCGATGGCCGCCCGGATGCCGCCAGGCGTTTGCACACCTCGCGCTATACCCTATACCGCCGTATCGGTAGCGCGGTGTCCTGGGACGGCCAGCGTTTCAGCCAGGTGAATGGCCGGGTCGGCTCGCTCAGTGGCTTCTCCATTCGAGATCTGCTGCTGGCGCACGGGCTGGAGGTGGACGAATCGAGTCGCGATCCACTGGCGCTGTTGCAGATGCTGGTGCACGGTCGGGTCGAAGCCGTCGCCTTGCAGACCATGCGTGGCGATTTCGTCTTGCAGGCCAATCCGCAGTTGGCTCAGCGGGTGGAGAAACTGCCGGAGCTGCTCGAGGAAAAGCCCTATTACCTGATGCTGTCCAACGCGCTGTTGGCGCGTGACCCCGAGTTGGCCGAACGAATCTGGGCCGAGGTGCAGCGTCAGCGCGAGTCGCCGGCCTATCTGGGGCGGGTGGCGACTTACATGTCGCGGCCCTGAAACGCGCAAAAAACCATGCCGTGGCTATTCCCGCGCGGCACTGGCATGGCTAGAGTCCGCTGCTTCCAACCTGCATCCGTTTGGGTGAATCGCGCATGACCTTCGCTGCCTGGCTGACCCTCGGTCTTTTCGTTCTCACCTACCTGGGCATGGCCGCTGGTGGCGTTCGCGGCCTGCGCATCGATCGCAGCTGGATTGCCTGCTGCGCGGCAGTGCTGTTGCTGGTCAGCGGTGCGCTGAGCATGGAGGATGCGGCCCATCATCTCGACCCCGGCGCGTTGTTGCTGCTGTTGGCGTTGATGCTGATCTCGGCGCAGTTCGATTTTTCCGGGGTGTATGCCTGGCTCAACCGCTACCTGACCGAGCATGCCGAGCGCCCGGCTGTGCTGCTGATGGGCGTGGTGCTGCTGGGTGGCTTGCTCTCGGCGGTGCTGGTCAACGACATCGTCGCTTTCGCCCTGACGCCGCTGTTGTGTCGCAGCCTGCATCTGCGCGGGCTGGAGCCGCGGCCGTTTCTGCTGGCGCTGGCGTTGTCGTGCAACGCCGGCTCGGCAGCGAGCCTGATCGGCAACCCGCAGAACATTCTCATCGGCCAGGCCGGTGGTCTGGATTTCTGGGGGTATGTGGCCGTGGCTGGGCCACCGGCAGTGATCGCGATGGCCATCGTTTATGCGGTGATCTGGCTACAGTGGCGTCATCGCTGGGGTGAGTCCAGGCCGCTGACCGCGGACGATACGCCGGTCGAGCATATCTACGGCGCGCACAGCTATCTCAAACCGCTGCTGGCCAGCCTCGCGCTGCTGGCGCTGTTCGCCACGGCGCTGCCGCGCGAGCTATCGGCGTTGTTGATCGCTGTGGTGGTGATGGTGTCGCGGCGGGTGGACAGTCGCGACTACGTGAACAAGGTGGACTGGAACCTGCTGTTGCTGTTCGTCGGTTTGTTCCTGGTCAGCGGCGCCGCGCTGCAGTTGCCGCAAATGACGCAGGGAGCCACCTGGCTGGCCGAGCATGGTCTGTTGCCGCAGGGCGTGGTGTCACTGGCCACTGCATCGCTGGTGGCGGGCAATCTGATTGGCAACGTGCCCTTTGTGGTGTTGCTGCTGGGTCTGATGCCGGAGTTGTCGCATTCGGTGCTGATCGGTCTGGCGATCATGTCAACCCTGGCCGGCAACCTGCTGCTGATTGGTAGCGTGGTCAACCTGATCGTCGCCGAGGGGGCAAAGCGTCAGGGCGTCAGGCTTGGCTTCGTCGATTATGCGCGCAGCGGCGTACCGGTGACGCTGCTGAGCATGACAGTGGCCGGGCTCTGGCTGGTGTTGGGTGGCTGGTTGCCCTGGTAGGGAGATCGGTGTGCATGGCGCACCCTAAGGCCCAGCCCGGTATCAACCTTGCCTCCAGGTAGGGTGCGCTGTGCGCACCAGCAGGTCTCAGCGCCAGCGACTCTTGCTCCAAGCGCTGCGCTCTTCGGCATTCTTGAACGTCCAGGCCACCAGGCGGCTCTGCTTCTGCCCCTGCGACATACCGAGGATGCGCACCTCAGTCGCGCCGGCCTTGGCCAGCCAGCCCTGTAGCAATTCCACATGGCTGCCTTTGGACACCAGGCTACTGAACCACAGCACCTGCTCCGCCACCTGCGCGCTTTCGTTGGCCATGCGCTTGAGAAAGGCGGCTTCGCCACCGGGGCACCATAGCTCGGCCGCCTGGCCGCCGAAGTTGAGCACCGGTAGCTTGCGCTTCGGGTCGAGCTTGCCCAGGTTGCGCCATTTGCGCGTGCTGCCACGGGTGGCTTCATCGGCGCTGGCGTGGAAGGGCGGGTTGCACAGGGTCAGGTCGACTGCCTCGTTCGATTGCAGCAGTCCGAGAAAAACGTGCTCGGTATTGGCCTGCTGGCGCAATTCGATGCCACCCGCCAACTGCGGATTGGCCCTGATGATGGCGCGCGCAGAGGCCAGTGCCGCGTCTGCGATATCGGCCCCGAGAAACTGCCAGCCGTACTCGCAATGACCGATCAGTGGGTAGATGCAGTTGGCACCGACGCCGATATCCAGGGCTTGCACCTTGGCGCCATGAGGAATCTGCCCGTCGTTGTCAGTCGCCAGCAGGTCGGCCAGGTTGTGCAGGTAGTCGGCGCGACCGGGAATCGGCGGGCACAGGTAGCCATCGGGAATGTCCCAGTGGCGGATGCCGTAGTACTGCGTCAGCAGCGCGCGGTTGAATACCTTGACCGCTGCCGGGTTGGCGAAGTCGATGCTTGCATTGCCATAAGGATTGGTGATGACGAAGTCGCCCAGCTCTGGGCTGGCCTTGATCAGCGCGGGGAAGTCGTAGCGCCCCTGGTGGCGGTTGCGTGGGTGCAGCTCACCCTTGGCCGGCGCGGTTTTCACAGCGGCGGGAGCGGGCTTGCGGGGGCGTTTCGGGGGCTGGGGCATGAACGAGCTTCGGCGATTCGGGGGGCGAGATTTTCCCATAGTCGAGCCGGGCTTTGTAGGAGCGAGCTCTGCTCGCGAATTCGTTGGCCTTCAGCGAACCAGGCTAGCGGCAAAAAGCTTCGCGAGCAGAGCTCGCTCCTACGCTTGGTGATCCCCCGCGTTACAGCGGAAAGAGCAGCGGCACCAGCGCCACGCTGACGATCATCACCAGCAGGGTGAAGGGTACACCGATGCGCACGAAGTCACCGAAGCGGTATTGGCCAGGGCCGAGCACCAGGGTGTTCACCGGGGAGGAGATCGGCGTCATGAACGCGGCCGAGGCAGCCAGGGCCACGGTCATGGCGAAAGGCAGCGGCGAGGCGCCCAGCGCCTGCGCGGTGGCGATGGCCACCGGCGCCATCAGCACCGCCGTGGCGGTGTTGGAGATGAACAGGCCAATCACTGCGGTCAGGACGAACAGGCTGGCCAGGATCAGATGTGGCCCGGCATCACCCAGACCGCCCACCAAGCCCTGCACCGCCAGTTCGACGCCTCCGGTCTGCTGCAGCGCCTGGGCGAAAGGCAGCATGCCGACGATGAGGATCAGCGTCGGCCAGTGAATGGCGCGGTAGGCGCTGTCCAGGTCGATGCAGCGAAACGCGCCCATCAGCAGGCAGGCGATCAGTGCAGCCTGCACGTTGGGCAGCAGGCCGCTGACCATCAGCAGCACCATTACCGCCAGGCTGAGCAATGCATAGGGCGCCTTGCGTGCGGCAGGTGCCACCTCGGCCACTTCCGCCGGCAGGCTGAGTACCAGGAAATCGCGGCTCAGCCCCTGCAGGCGGTGTATATCACGCCAGGCGCCGGCTACCAGCAGGGTGTCTGAAGCCTTGAGTTTCTCGTCCACCAGCACGCCTTCCAGCGCTTGTCCCTGACGACGCAGGCCAACCACGTTGAGCTTGTGCCGCGAACGAAAGCCCAGTTCCTGAATGCTCTTGCCCGGCAGTTGCGACTCCGGCGGCAGCGCCACTTCGGCCAAGCCCAGTTCATGGGCGTGCAGGCTGAAATACGAATGCGGCAGAGGCATGGGTTCCAGGCCCAGCGCCTGGTAGCTGCCGAGCAGGCCGATGGTGGGGCTGGCGATATCCACCAGCAGTACGTCGCCCGGCTCCAGCAGGGTATTGCCGCTGGCCATCAGCAGCAGGGTTCGTAGGCGCTGGCGGCGTTCGATGGCGATGACATTGATGCCGTGATCACGGCGCAACTGCAGTTCATTGAGCACCTGGTTGGCCAGGGGCGAGTCGGCGCGCACCTGCAGGCGCCGCTCGCGCTCGCTGAGGCGATAGCGCTCGGCGAGGTCGGCCAGGGTAAGGCGTGGCGGCTCGGCGTTGCCGTCGGCGTCATTGCGCACCAGCCAGCGGCGAGCGACCAGCATGTAGCCAACGCCGAGCACCAGCACGGCCAGGCCTATGGGGGTAAAGGCGAAGAACTCGAAGCCGTCCAGGCCGGCGCGGCGCAGTTCAGCGTGCACCACCAGGTTCGGGGGTGTAGCGACCAGCGTCAGCATGCCGCTGATCAGCCCGGCAAACGCCAGCGGCATCATCAGTCGTGCCGGGGCTATGCGCAGGCGCGCGGCGACACCGAGCACCACGGGGATGAAGATTGCCACCACGCCGGTGGAACTCATCACCGAACCCAGGCCGGCCACCGCCAGCATCAGCAGGATCAGCAGGCGCGTTTCGCTGCTGCCGGCCTTGGTCACCAGCCAGTCACCCAGGCGGTAGGCGATGCCGGTGCGCACCAGGCCGTCGCCGATGATGAATAGCGCGGCGATGAGGATGACGTTGGCATCACTGAAACCGGCCAGGGTCTGTTGCAGGTCGAGTACGCCAGTCAGCGGCAGGGCGACCAGCACCAGCAGGGCGACCACGTCCATGCGTGGCTTGCCTATGACGAAAAGAGTGACGGCGCCGGCCAGCAGGCCGAGCACCCAGAACAGATCCGGATTCATCGTAATTCCCAGGAGATATGGGACGAATTATCTCAGGGATAACCGAGCGTGATTTTGATCTGCTGCAGGTTAGCGGCGATCCAACGCTTGTCGATCGGCCCCCAGTCGCGAATCTGGTAGTGACCGGCGTTGTTGCGCTCGCCCTCGTTCTGCTCGAACTGGCAGTCGATATCCAGCTCGGCGAGGGCGGTGAGGGTGTCCTGTGCGGTGCGCCGGGGCATGCCGGTGGCGTCCATCAGTGCCGGCACGCTGACAGCCTGGCCGCTGTCGATCAGCCAGGCCACGTAGAGGCGGCGGTAGAAGCTGGTGCGGGTCTTGCTCGTCTGCATGGCAACTTCCTTCTCTGAGCCGAGGGCCGCCGCGTGTCAGGCGGCGAACATCAGCATATAGGTGACGGCACCGGCCAGGTAACCGATGAAGGCCAGGCCGCTGATCTTCTTCAGGTACCAGATGAAGTTGATCTTCTCCATGCCCATGGCGGCCACGCCAGCAGCCGAGCCGATGATCAGGCAGCTACCGCCGGTCCCGGCGCAGTAGGCGAGCATTTCCCAAAAGTTGCCGTCGACCACGAAGTTGCGCAGCCATGGCAGCTCGTTCGCTGCAGCGGCCGCCAGGTTTTCAGGGCTGACCAGCGGGTACATCTTCATGGCGCCGGCAACCATCGGCACGTTGTCCACCACGGCCGAGAGCATGCCGATGGAAATGGCGATGCTGTAGATATTGCCCAGGCTGTCCTTGAGCAGGGTCGCCACCTGGATCAGGTGGCCGGCGCTGGACAGCGCGGAAACCGCCAGCAGGATGCCGAGGAAGAACAGCACGCTGGTGATGTCGATACGGCGCAATACGCCCACTACCGACAGCGGGTCCTTCTCTTCGCTGTTCTTGCTGCGGTGGATGATCTCGGTGGTGATCCATAGCAGGCTGAGGCCGAAGAGGATGCCCATGTATGGCGGCAGATGGGTGATGGTCTTGAACACCGGCACGAAGATCAACGCACCGAGGCCCAGACAGAACACCAGGTTACGCTCGAAGGGCGTGGTCGGATCGCGACGGCTCTCGGCGCTTTCCTTGATGCGCGGTTCAGCCACTTCACCCTTGAGGCGGAAGCTCATGATCAGCAGCGGCACCAGCAGGCAGATCAGGCTGGGCAGGAACAGCTTGGTGATGATGCCGGTGGCGGTGACCTGATTGCCAATCCACAGCATGGTGGTGGTCACGTCACCAATTGGCGACCAGGCGCCGCCGGCGTTGGCGGCGATGACCACGATGCCGGCGTAGAACCAGCGCTCGTGGCGGTCGGCGATCAGCTTGCGCAGCAGCGAGATCATGACGATGGTGGTGGCCAGGTTGTCCAGCGCAGAGGACAGGAAGAAGGTGATCAACCCTACCAGCCACAGCAGGTGCACACGCTTGTGGGTGCGGATGCGGTCGGTGATGACCTTGAAGCCCTCGTGGGCATCGATCAGCTCGACGATGGTCATGGCGCCCATGAGGAAGAACAGGATCTCGGAAATCTCGCCGAGATGATGGCGCAGCTCCTCGACCACATGATGGGTGTTGGTGCTGGAGCCGGCGGTGCCGGTGCCGAGCAGTGGCAGGATGCTGTCGGCGCCGAGCACCAGCAGGGTCCAGGCAATCACGGCGGTGAGCAGGGCGGAGGCTGCCTTGTCGATCTTTAACGGGTGCTCGAGTGCAATGCACAGGTAGCCGAGGACGAAGACAAGTGCCATCAACGCATACATGTTCGGAGTTCCGCTCTGATTCTTATTAGTGGGGACGTGCCGGAGGGCTGCTGCCAGGCGGGTGAAGATGCCTGAAACAATTGGAAAAAGGGAAGGTTTTTATAGCGAAAGGAGCAAAGAGATGAGCGCTTTGCTACTTAATGAGGTGTTCGGGCCGCTGCGCTGGCTGGCCCGAACGGCTGTGAAATCAACCGGCAGTCTGCGGTTTGGGCGGCAGCAGGTAGGCGAGGGCGATGGCCAGCACCGGCATGATCAGGTTGAAGAAGCAGTACGGCAGGTAGCTCAACGTCGCCACACCCAGCGTCGCGGCCATGTAGGCGCCGCAGGTATTCCAGGGCACCAGCACGGAGGTCAGGGTACCGCCGTCTTCCAGGGCGCGTGAAAGGTTGGTTGGCGCCAGGCCGCGTTTTTCGTATTCGGCGCGATACATGCGCCCTGGCAGCACCAGGGCGATGTACTGATCGGCGGTGATGACGTTGGTGCCGATGGTGGTGGTGATGGTGCTGGCTACCAGGCCGCTGTCGCTGCGCACCAGGCGCAGGGCACTCTGCAACAGGCGCTGTAGCAGGCCGAGGCGCTCCAGCACGCCGCCGAAGCACATGGCGCAGATGATCAGCCAGACGGTGGTGAGCATGCTCGCCATGCCGCCCTTGGACAGCAGGCCGTCCAGCTCGGCGTTGCCGCTGGCCGATTCGTAGCCGGCGAACAGCGCGCTCCATACCGTTTTCAGCGGCGCCAGGGCGCCAGCTTGTGGGTCAGCCAGGCGTGCCATCACCTCCGGCTGGAACACCACTGCGAATACCGCACCGAGCAGGGCGGCGAGAAACACCGCCGGGAAGGCGGCCCATTGGCGCACCGCGAGCAGCAGCAGGAAGGCCACCGGCAGCAGCAGGTGCCAGCCGAGATTGAACTGTGCCTCCAGCGCGCTCAGCACCTCGGCGATACGGCTGGTGTCATGTTCGGCGCTGGCCTGCTGGCCAAGGGTGAAGAAGATCGCCAGGGCGATCAGCAACGCCGGCACCGTGGTGCGCAACATGTTGCGGATATGCGCGAACAGGTCGGCACCGGCTGCCGCTGGCGCCAGGTTGGTGGTGTCCGACAGCGGCGACAGCTTGTCGCCGAAGTAGGCACCGGAAATGATCGCGCCGGCGGTGATCGCCGGGTCCAGCCCCAGGCCTGCTGCCACGCCCATCAGACCGATGCCAAGGGTGCCGGCCACCGTCCACGAGCTGCCGATGGACAGCGCGGTGAGCGCGCAGATCAGGCAACTGGTGAGGTAGAAGTACTCGGCGCTGATCAGCTTCAGGCCCAGCCAGATCATGGTCGGCACCGTGCCGGCGAGAATCCAGGTGCCGATCAGCGCGCCGACCGCCAGAAGAATCAGGTTGGCTTTCATCGCCATATGGATGCCAGCGAGTATGCCTTCTTCGATCTCGGCCCAGCGCAGGCCATTCTTCAGGCCGACCAGGCCGGCGACGAAGGCGGCGCTCATCAGCGCGATCTGGTTCGGGCCGCTGGAGGAGGCGTCACCGAACAGGTAAACGGAGAGGCTGAGCAGCACGACGAGTACGCCGATGGGCAGCAAGGCATCGAGCAGGGAAGGGGAGCGAACAGTCATGGGTGTTCCGGGAAATCAAACTAACCGTGGGAGGGGCTTCAGCCGCGACTTTGCGGTTAAAGCTCGCGGCTGAAGCCCCTCCCACAAAAAACAAACCCGCGCCGGTTGGGGCGCGGGTCTGTGGGTGTCGCGCGGTGATCAGAGTGCGGCGATCTTGCCGCGCTGCTCGACCATCTTGGCCAGGGCTTGTTCAGCCTCGGCCAGCTTGGCGCGCTCTTTATCGAGCACTTCGGCCGGAGCCTTGGCGACGAAGCCCTGGTTGCTCAGCTTGCCGCCGACGCGCTGCACTTCGCCTTCCAGACGACCGATTTCCTTGTCCAGGCGCGCCAGTTCGGCGTCCTTGTCGATCAGCCCGGCCATCGGTACCAGCACTTCCATCTCGCCGACCAGAGTGGTGGCGGACATCGGCGCTTCTTCACCGGCAGCCAGCACGCGCACTGACTCGAGCTTGGCCAATTTGCTCAGCAGCGGCTCGAAGTCGGCCAGGCGACGCAGGTCTTCGGCACTGGCGTTGGCAACGATGATGTCGATGCGTTTGGCCATGGAGATTTTCATCTCACCACGGATCTGGCGCACGCCCAGCATCAGTTGCTTGACCCACTCGATGTCGCCTTCGGCGGCGGCGTCGATGCGGCTCTCGTTGGCCACCGGCCAGGGTTGAAGCATCAGGGTTTCACCCTGCACACCAGCCTGGCCCTTGATGCGCTGCCAGATTTCTTCGGTGATGAAGGGCATGAACGGGTGGGCCAGGCGCAGGATCACTTCCAGCACGCGCACCAAGGTGCGGCGGGTGCCGCGCTGGCGCTCGATGGGGGCGTTCTCGTCCCACAGCACCGGCTTGACCAGCTCCAGATACCAGGCGCAGTACTCGTCCCAGATGAACTCGTACAGGGTTTGCGCCGCCAGGTCGAAGCGGAAGGCGTCGAGGTGGCGGGTCACGTCAGCCTCGGTGCGCTGCAGGGCGGAGATGATCCAGCGATCCACCGGGGACAGCTCGACTGGTTCACCATTGATGCCGGTGTCCTTGTCATCGGTGTTCTCGATAACGAAGTTGGCGGCGTTCCACAGCTTGTTGCAGAAGTTGCGGTAGCCCTCGACGCGGCCCATGTCGAACTTGATGTCGCGACCGGTGGAGGCCAGCGCCAGGTTGGTGAAGCGCAGGGCGTCGGTGCCGTAGGCGGCGATGCCTTCGGGGAACTCGGCGCGGGTCTGCTTGGCGATTTTCTCGGCCAGCTTGGGCTGCATCATGCCGCTGGTGCGCTTGGCCACCAGGGATTCGAGGTCGATGCCGTCGACGATGTCCAGCGGATCGAGCACGTTGCCCTTGGACTTGGACATCTTCTGACCCTGACCATCGCGCACCAGACCATGTACATAGACGGTCTTGAACGGAATCTGCCCGGTCAGGTGGGTCGACAGCATGATCATCCGGGCGACCCAGAAGAAGATGATGTCGAAGCCGGTGACCAGCACGTCGGTAGGGTGGAAGGTCTTGAGGAAGTCGGTCTGCTGCGGCCAGCCGAGGGTGGAGAAGGTCCACAGGCCGGAGCTGAACCAGGTGTCGAGCACGTCTTCGTCCTGGCGCAGGGCGATGTCACCGAGGTTGTGCTTGGCGCGTACTTCCGCCTCGTCACGGCCGACGTAGACGTTGCCGGCATCGTCGTACCAGGCCGGAATGCGGTGGCCCCACCACAGCTGACGGCTGATGCACCAGTCCTGAATGTCACGCATCCAGCTGAAGTACATGTTCTCGTACTGCTTGGGCACGAACTGGATTTCGCCACTCTCGACCACGGCGATGGCTTTCTCGGCCAGCGGCTTGGTGGAGACGTACCACTGGTCGGTCAGCCACGGCTCGATGACGGTGCCGGAGCGGTCGCCCTTCGGCACTTTCAGGGCGTGGTCTTCGATCTTTTCCAGCAGGCCGGCGGCGTCGAAGGCGGCGACGATCTGCTTGCGCGCTTCGAAGCGATCCAGACCGGCGAACTGTGCCGGAATGTTCGCTTCGATCTGCTCGTTGACGCTACCGTCGAGGTTGAACACCTGGGCCTGAGCCAGCACGGCGGCGTTCTTGTCGAAGATGTTGATCAGCGGCAGGTTGTGGCGCTTGCCCACTTCGTAGTCGTTGAAGTCATGCGCCGGGGTGATCTTCACGCAGCCGGTGCCGAACTCGGGGTCGCAATAGTCATCGGCGATGATCGGGATGCGACGGCCCAGCAGCGGCAGTTCGACGAAACTGCCGATCAAGGCTTTGTAGCGCTCGTCTTCCGGGTGCACGGCCACGGCGCTGTCGCCGAGCATGGTTTCCGGGCGGGTGGTGGCGACGATCAGGTAATCATTGCCTTCAGCGGTTTTCTTGCCGTCGGCCAGCGGGTAGCGCAGGTTCCACAGCGAGCCTTTCTCGTCGTGGTTTTCCACTTCGAGGTCGGAGATGGCGGTGTGGAACTTGGTGTCCCAGTTGACCAGGCGCTTGCCGCGATAGATCAGGCCATCTTCATGCAGGCGTACGAAGGCTTCTTTCACGGCTTCGGACAGGCCGTCGTCCATGGTGAAGCGCTCGCGCGACCAGTCCACCGAGCTGCCCAGGCGGCGAATCTGCCGGGTGATGGTGCCGCCGGACTGTTCCTTCCATTCCCAGACTTTCTCCAGGAATTTCTCGCGGCCCAGGTCATGGCGGCCAATACCGTCGGCGGCCAGCTGACGCTCGACCACCATCTGCGTGGCGATGCCCGCGTGGTCGGTGCCCGGCTGCCACAGGGTGTTGCGGCCCTGCATGCGGCGGAAGCGAATCAGCGCATCCATGATCGAATTGTTGAAGCCGTGGCCCATGTGTAGGCTGCCGGTGACGTTCGGCGGCGGGATCATGATGGTGTACGGCTCGCCCGAGCCTTGCGGGGCGAAGTAGCCCTTGGCTTCCCAGTTCTGGTACAGGGCGGTTTCAATGGCGTGCGGCTGGTAGGTCTTGTCCATGCGCGGCGGGACCCTTTGACGGCTGATCGGAAAAGCCGATAAGTATACCGCTTCTGAGCGCCAAGCCATAAGTCTTGAGCTGTAGGGCGGGCCCGCGTTCAGTTTTAAGGTTGCGTGACGGCTTCGTCTACTTGCGTGGCGGCAGCAGGCGCGGCAGGCGCGCTTCGAGGCGGCGCTTGAGTTCGGCCTCGATCTGCGGCACGAAATCGTCGATCACGTCCTGCAGGATCAGCTGGGCGGCGGCGCGCAACTCGCCATTCAAATGCTGCAGATCGCGGGCGCTGTCATGCAGGCGCGGTTCGATGCGCTCGCGCAGCTGGCTTGGTGCTGGCGCAGGCTGCGAGGCTGGTGTCGGTTTGGGCGTCGGCGTTGCATGAAAAGGCGGCGGCGGGCCGGGCGGCGCGCTGACGATGTCGGACAGTACCGGAATGCTGTCCGGGTCCAGCGAGTCGATCAGCAGTGGCGGTTCGCTGCCATTATCGCCCAGCAGCTCGCGAATCGACTCCAGGTCGTGCAACAACTGAGCAGGTTTCTGTGGGGGCTTGGGGGTGTCCATGGTTATCGGCGCAGCGAGAAAAAGGGCTGGAATGGCTTGTGTTGTGAGCGTGC
Source organism: Pseudomonas sp. NY15364 (assembly GCF_048068235.1). Taxonomy (NCBI): domain Bacteria; kingdom Pseudomonadati; phylum Pseudomonadota; class Gammaproteobacteria; order Pseudomonadales; family Pseudomonadaceae; genus Pseudomonas; species Pseudomonas sp. NY15364. The sequence goes on from NZ_JBLUPX010000018.1 coordinate 79,679, forward strand.
ACGGACACTAAAGTTCGACGCGTTGCGGATCATACCCGCGCTGGCGATAAGTACGGAAATTCTCGCGACAGGCGCTCAACAACTCGGGCTGCTGATTGACGATCTCGATGATGCGGGAAAAGCGCTCGACATGCGGCGACAGGCTGCTGCCGAGGTTGATCAGCACGCCCTGCTCGGCGCTCGGCACTTCGTCGATGCCCAATACCACGGGTGACAGTGGCGCTTCTTGGTACAGGTCATGGGGTACGAAGCGTTCGGCTTTGAACGTCCACAGCAGTTCGTCGAGTTCACCGCACTGCGCCTCGTCGCTGCCGCGAACGAACACCGGCAGGCCGGCACTCCAGGCCTTGAGCGCCAGTTGGCAGGCGGCGCGCAAGCGGCCCGTGGCGTCATTGGAAGAGAGGACGTAGAACTCGATTCTGGGCATTCGGTTTTCAACGGTTGGAGGGTAATGGGCTGGATGTTGTAGGAGCGGATTCATCCGCGATTTCATCGCGAATGATCGCGGCTGAAGCCGCTCCTACATGAGCATGGCCCGGATGCTGGGTCAGACCTTGGCGCGATCCAGCAGGTACTGGGTCAGCATCGGCACCGGGCGGCCAGTGCCACCTTTATCCTTGCCGCCGCTGATCCAGGCGGTGCCGGCGATATCCAGGTGCGCCCAATGGAAGTTCTTGGCAAAGCGCGACAGGAAGCAGCCAGCGGTGATGGTGCCAGCCTTCGGCCCGCCGATATTGGCGATGTCGGCGAACGGGCTGTCCAGCTGCTCCTGGTACTCGTCGTACAGCGGCAGTTGCCAGGCGCGGTCGTCGGCGCTTTCGCCAGCCTTGAGAATCTGCTTGATCAGCGCGTCGTTGTTGCCCATCAGGCCGGAGACGTTGCTGCCCAGGGCGACGATGCATGCACCGGTCAGCGTGGCGATGTCGATCACCGCCTGCGGCTTGAAGCGCTCGGCGTAGGTCAGGGTATCGCACAGCACCAGACGGCCTTCGGCGTCGGTGTTGAGGATTTCCACGGTCTGCCCGCTCATGGTGGTGACGATGTCACCGGGGCGGGTGGCGCGGCCGCTGGGCATGTTCTCGGCGCAGGCCAGCAGGCACACCAGGTTGATCGGCAGTTGCAGCTCCAGCACGGCCTTGAGGGTGCCGAACACGCTGGCGGCGCCGCACATGTCGTACTTCATCTCGTCCATGCCGGCTGCCGGCTTGATGCTGATGCCGCCGGTATCGAAGGTGATGCCCTTGCCAACCAGGGCGAAGGGTTTGTCATCCTTCTTGCTGCCCTGGTAATGCATGACGATCATCCGCGGCGGCTGCTCGCTGCCCTGGGCTACGGCGAGGAAGGCGCCGGCGCCCAGTTCCTTGAGCTTCTTCTCGTCGATGATCTCGACCTTGAGGTTCTTGTGCGCCTTGCCCAGGGCCTTGGCTTCTTCAGCCAGGTAGCTGGGGTGGCAGAGGTTCGGTGGCAGGTTGCCCAGATCCTTGGTGAAAGCGACGCCGCTGGCGATGGCGCGGGCATGCTGCAGGCCGCGTTCGGCTTCGGTCAGTTCGGCCTTGTCGACAACCAGGGTGATTTTCTTCAGGGCACGTGGGTCAGCTTTCTGGCTCTTGAACTGCTCGAACAGGTAGGTGCCATCAGCCAGGGTTTCGATGATCAGACGAGTCTTGCCGTAGGTGTCGCGGCCCTTGACCTTGAGTTCACCGAGGGCGAGCAGGGCATCGCTGCCGCCCAGGCCTTTGAGTACGCCATGCACGCTTGCAACCAACTTGCGCAGTTGACGGTCGGATAGATCACCCTTGCCGCAGCCCACCAACAGCACGCGCTCGGCCTTGAGCCCCGGCAGGCTGTGCAGCAGCAGGGTCTGGCCCGGCTTGCCGGCGATGTCGCCGCGCTTGAGCACGGCGCTGAGCGCTCCGTTGCTGGCCAGGTCGACGGCCTTGGCGGTATCGCCGAGCTTGCGGCCTTCACCGATGGCGACGACCAGGGTGGCGGTTTTCAGGGTTTCTGCACGGGTGCTTTTGACGAGGAATTCCATAGTGAGCTGTCCCCAAGACAAAGAGTCGGGTTTGACGGATAATGACCGCCATTTTTCGAGGGCCCACCCTGCGGTGGGCCGGCAAGTAGGTGCAGCTAGTGTGAGCGCTCGCGCCTGAGCCTGACAACCCTGGAGCGTCCGGTTTGATCGTCTTCCGTTATCTGTCCCGTGAAGTGCTGGTGACCCTCAGTGCGGTGAGTGCCGTGCTGCTGGTGATCATCATGAGCGGTCGTTTCATCAAATATCTGGCCCAGGCCGCACAGGGTGTACTCGATCCTGGTGTGCTGTTTCTGATCATGGGTTACCGGATTCCCGGCTTCCTGCAACTGATCCTGCCGCTCGGCCTGTTCCTCGGTTTCCTGTTGGCCTACGGGCGCCTGTACCTGGACAGCGAGATGACCGTGCTGTCGGCCACTGGCGTTAGTCAGCAGCGCCTCACCGTCTACAGCATGGCGCCGGCACTGATCGTCGCGCTGCTGGTCGGCTGGCTGAGCATGGGCCTGGCACCACAAGGCGTGGCCAGCGTGGCGCGCATCCTCAACGAGCAGGATGCCCTGACCGAACTCGATACTCTGGTGCCGGGGCGCTTCCAGTCGTTGCGCGATGGATCGCGGGTGACCTATTCGCAGGAGCTGTCGCCTGATCGCAGCGAGCTGCGCGGCGTGTTCATGTCGGAGAAGCGCTTCTCCACCGATGGCACCTCGGAGCGTGGCATTACCGTGCTGGTGGCCGAGAGTGGTCGTCAGGAAATTCAGGAAGATGGCAGCCGCTATCTGATTCTGGAAAACGGCTATCGCTATGACGGCGAGCCGGGCGAGGCCGACTATCGGGCCATCCAGTACGACACCTATGGCGTGTTGCTGCCCAAGCCGGAGGTCGCCATCGAGGCCAGTGAGCGCGAGGCGACGCCGACACGTGAGCTGTTCGGCAGCGACGACCCGCGCATGCAGGCCGAGTTGCAATGGCGCCTGTCACTGCCGTTGCTGGTGTTTATCGTCACCCTGCTGGCCGTGCCGCTGTCGAAGGTCAATCCGCGTCAGGGCCGCTTCCTCAAACTGCTGCCGGCTATCTTCCTCTATATGGCTTACCTCGGCCTGCTGATCGCCGCTCGTGGCGCGCTGGACAAGGGCCGTTTGCCGGCGGCGCTGGGGTTGTGGTGGGTGCATGGCATCTTCTTCGCCATCGGCATGCTGTTGTTGTATTGGGAGCGTCTGAGTCTGTGGTGGGCCAGTCGTCGTGCGCCGGTGTCGGAGGTGGCTCATGGCTAAGTTGGATCGCTACATTGGCACCCAGGTGTTCTTCGCCATTCTGGCGGTGCTGGGCATCATTCTCGGCCTGGCACTGCTGTTCGCTTTCATCGACGAGTTGGGCGACCTGAACAAGGGCGATTACGGTCTTGGTCAGGCGCTCTGGTACGTCTTGCTGACCGCACCGCGTCGCGCCTACGAGATGCTGCCGATGGCGGCGCTGATCGGCTGCCTGATCGGTCTCGGTACGTTGGCCAGCAACAGCGAGCTGACCATCATGCGTGCGGCCGGTGTTTCCATCGGGCGCATCGTCTGGGCGGTAATGAAGCCCATGCTGGTGCTGATGCTGGCCGGCATTCTGATCGGTGAATACGTCGCGCCGCTGACCGAGAATCAGGCTCAGGCCGACCGTGCGCTGGCGCAGGGCGGTGGTGCGGCGCAGAGTTCCAAGCGCGGTATGTGGCACCGTCAGGGGCAGGAATACGTGCACATCAACGCCGTACAGCCAAATGGCGTCCTGCTCGGGGTTACGCGTTACCGCTTCGATGACGAGCGTCGCCTGCTTTCCTCCAGTTTCGCCCGTCGCGCCGAATACCGTGACAACCACTGGATGCTGCGCAACGTGCAGACCACCGTGCTGCATGAGGACCGTTCCGAGGTGATCAACCAGCCGGAAGAACGCTGGGAGATCGAACTCAATCCGGAGCTGCTCGGTACCGTGGTGATGGAGCCTGAGGCGCTTTCAGTGACCGGGCTGTGGCAGTACATCCATTACCTGGGTGAGCAGGGCCTGAACAATGCGCGCTACTGGCTGGCGTTCTGGACCAAGGTGCTGCAGCCGCTGGTAACCGGCGCGTTGGTCTTGATGGCGATTTCCTTCATCTTCGGTCCGCTACGCTCGGTGACCCTGGGGCAGCGCGTATTTACCGGTGTCTTGGTGGGCTTCATCTTCCGTATCGCCCAGGACCTGCTGGGCCCATCGAGCTTGGTATTCGGTTTCTCGCCGCTGCTGGCGGTGCTGGTGCCGGCCGGTATCTGTGCGTTGGCCGGGGTGTGGCTGCTGCGCCGAGCTGGATGAGTCGATCAGGGGTATGAAAAAGCCGGTTCAATGAGCCGGCTTTTTCGCATCTGCTCTGGGCTATTTTTTGTGAATGTTCTTCGGTAACTGCACCATGCGGCTGTCGGAGTAGATGTCGTGCCAGGTGCGGCCCTGCTTGTCCCAGAGCAGCCAGAGGAACCCCAGGCCGGCGAACAGCCACGAGCCAATGGCGACCACGAAGCGCAGCAGTGCCTGCCACAGGTCGATGGCGCTGCCATCGGCATTCTGGATGCGTAGCCCCCAGGCCTGCATGCCCAGTGTCTGGCCATTGTGCGTCCAGAACTTGGCGAAGAAGGCGAACAGCGACAGCAGCACCAGGCTGGCGAGAATCGGGTCATGATCCAGGGCGCCGGCCTCGGCCATGGCCATCAGTGCATCGCCGCCGTGAATCAGGCGCAGGATGCCCTGTTGATAGATCAGGGTGACCACCATGATCAGTGCCACGCAGAGCAGGAAGTCGTAGAAGAGGGCCGCCAGGCGACGAATCAGCCCGGCAGTGGGGAAGTCTCCCTGCGGACGTAATTGGTGTTTCGGCATGATGGGCTCGCTGAGACGAAAGTGCGCGCCATTCTAACCGCGACTTTGCGATCGATATAAAGATGTGCGTGGGCTATCTGTAACCTGGCGCTGCGAAAGGTGGGTTAAAGAAATGACAGGCAAAAAAAACCCCTGACTGATATCAGGGGTTCTTCAAAGCAGCGGCGATTAGCCCAGGACTTGAACCTGGTCAGCCTGCATGCCTTTTTGACCTTGCACAGCTACGAAGCTGACTTTCTGGCCTTCTTTCAGGCTCTTGAAGCCGTTACCTTCGATCGCGCGGAAGTGCACGAACAGATCCGGACCGCTTTCGGGAGTGATAAAACCAAAACCTTTCTCGTCGTTAAACCACTTGACGGTACCGTTCTGACGATTCGACATGTCTTTTTCCTTGAAACTAGAGTTGATGACAGCCTCCAAGTATAGAGGGCTGAGACTGGTTGCAAGGAGTAATAGAAGTCGAGCGGGATGTAGCGGATCTAGATGATCTGCTGCACCAGAGTCACGATTCACAGCGACCCATGCAAACAGTTGACTCACTCTACGCTAACTTTTGCGCAATTGCCAACCCCCGCCAGCAAGGTCGCCGGCCAGGTTTTGCGGGGCTTGTCGGGGTGTCGGAAAAGTTTTTCGGCAACATGCTTGCAACAATTGCCCACGTTGTTCGCGCAGATACGAAAAAGCCCGCAAGACAATGTCTTGCGGGCTTCGAATCGTGGTGCCCCGGGGGAGACTCGAACTCCCACTCCTTTCGAAAACGGATTTTGAATCCGCCGCGTCTACCGATTCCGCCACCGGGGCACAATGGCGGCGCAGTATAGGGATGCGCCTGGCGTCGGTCAATCGGCGTTAGTGCAGTGATCGGTTGATCTACTAACGGCCAATGGCGCAGCTAGTGGCATCCGGCTTTGATTGCGTCGTTGCGGCTAGAATCGCCAGCTGTCATCAAGTGCGCTGGGTGTGGCGTATATAAAGGTGTCGGGGCAGTCCAATGTTGGGAGGGGGAGTGATCAACGTCTTGCGTGGTGCACTTGTTGCCGGTCTGCTACTTGCGCCTGTTGCGCAGGCCGGAACGCTGACCTATGCCGTGACCGATGAAAGCTGGATGCCGTACTGGATTGTCGAGGATCAGCGGGTCAGCGGCATCTTCCATGAGTTAATGCTCGCGCTGGATGAGCGTTTGCCTGAACAGCTGCAAGCCAGTCATCCGCAGCCGCCTTTGCGTACGCAGAAGCTGTTCCGTGAGGGATATCTGCAGATCGAGTGCTGTGTGAGCAAGAATTGGCGCAGCGACGCCGATCAGGCCGAAGTCTCACTGTGGACAGTGCCGGTTCTGCAGGCCGAGGAAATGCTGATCTTCGCGCCTGGCAGGCGCTTTGCCTATGAGCGTCTGCAGGACCTGCAGGGGCGTTCGATTGCCACGGTGCGTGGTTATGGTTACGTCGGTAGCGAGTATTTCCAGCGCAACGATGGGGCCGATGTGCGGGCGCTGATCTATCTGGTGGCGCAGGGGCGTAGTGAGGCCGGGATTCTGGATCGCCTGGAGTGGCGTTATCTTCAGCATGAAGACGCGCAACTGCAGGCGTCACGCTGGCAGGTCGAGGAGGGGCTGACGGTCAATCGCTCTCAGCTGCGCTTGCGTTTGCATCGGGATTTTGCGGGCCGGCTCGATGCATTCAATGCTGCCATCCTGTCCTTGCAGGCCGATGGCACGCTGGCTCGTATCGTCGCCAGGTATGCGCCGCAGGCTCACGTGGCCGGCCAAGTGGAAATCCGGTAAGCTCTGCCACCCTGCAAAATTACCCCTCCGAATCATGCGTGTTGCCGATTTCCACTTCGACCTTCCCGAGTCGCTGATCGCTCGTCATCCCCTGGCCGAGCGTCGTGCCAGCCGTCTACTGCAGGTCGATGGCCCTAACGGCACGCTGCGCCACGGCCAGTTCACCGATGTGCTGGAGCAGCTTCGTCCGGGTGATCTCATGGTGTTCAACAACACCCGAGTGATTCCGGCGCGCCTGTTTGGTCAGAAGGCCTCTGGCGGCAAGCTCGAAGTGTTGGTGGAGCGCGTGCTGGATCAGTACCGCGTGCTGGCCCACGTGCGTTCGAGCAAATCGCCCAAGCCCGGTTCGCAGATTCTCATCGACGGTGGTGGTGAGGCCGAGATGGTCGCGCGTCACGACGCGCTTTTCGAGCTGCGTTTTGCCGAGCCGGTGCTGCCGCTGTTGGAGCGCGTCGGCCATATGCCGCTGCCTCCTTATATAGATCGGCCGGATGACGAGGCGGATCGCGAGCGCTATCAGACCGTCTATGCGCAGAAGGCGGGGGCCGTGGCTGCGCCGACTGCGGGTCTGCACTTCGATGACGAACTGCTGGCGGCTATCCGCGCCAAGGGTGTGGAAACCGCGTTCGTGACGCTTCACGTTGGCGCCGGTACCTTCCAGCCGGTTAGGGTTGAGCGGATTGAAGATCACCACATGCACAGTGAGTGGTTGGAGGTCGGCCAGGATGTGGTCGACGCCGTGGCAGCCTGTCGCGCCCGCGGCGGTCGCGTGGTCGCGGTGGGCACCACCAGCGTGCGCTCGCTGGAAACTGCCGCGCGAGACGGTGAGTTGAAGCCCTTCAGTGGCCATACCGACATCTTTATCTATCCAGGCCGTCCATTCCATGTGGTCGATGCCCTGGTAACCAATTTCCACCTGCCCGAGTCGACTCTGCTGATGCTGGTGTCGGCCTTTGCCGGTTATCCCGAGACCATGGCCGCTTACCGCGAGGCCGTGGCGCAGGGCTATCGCTTCTTCAGTTACGGTGATGCCATGTTCATCACCCGCAATCCCGCCGCGCGCGGGCCCGAGGTTTGAGTATGTCGCGCACCTGTCGCATGTCCTTCGAGTTGCTGGCTACCGACGGCAAAGCCCGTCGTGGTCGCCTGACCTTCCCGCGTGGCGTGGTGGAAACTCCGGCCTTCATGCCGGTGGGCACCTACGGCACGGTCAAGGGCATGCTGCCGCGCGACGTCGAGGATATCGGCGCGCAGATCATCCTCGGCAATACCTTCCACCTGTGGCTGCGCCCGGGGATGGAGGTGATCAAGAAACATGGCGACCTGCACGACTTCATGCAGTGGCAGGGGCCGATCCTGACCGACTCGGGTGGTTTCCAGGTGTTCAGCCTGGGTGCGATGCGCAAGATCAAGGAGGAGGGCGTGTACTTCGCTTCGCCGGTCGATGGCGCCAAGGTGTTCATGGGGCCGGAAGAGTCGATGCAGGTGCAGCGTGACCTGGGCTCGGACATCGTGATGATCTTCGATGAATGCACGCCGTACCCGGCCGAGTTCGACGTGGCCAAGCGTTCCATGGAGCTGTCGCTGCGTTGGGCCAAGCGCTCCAAGACCGCACATGGCGAAAGTACCGCTGCGCTGTTCGGCATCGTCCAGGGTGGCATGCACGAAGAACTGCGCATGCGCTCGCTCGAAGGGCTTTGCGAGATCGGCTTCGACGGCCTGGCCATCGGCGGGCTGTCGGTCGGTGAGCCGAAGGAAGAGATGATCCGCGTGCTGGACTTCCTGCCGCCGTACATGCCAGCCGACAAGCCGCGCTACCTGATGGGCGTGGGCAAGCCGGAAGACCTGGTCGAGGGCGTGCGTCGTGGTGTGGACATGTTCGACTGCGTTATGCCCACCCGTAATGCGCGTAACGGCCATCTGTTCGTTGATACCGGCGTGGTGAAAATTCGCAACGCCGTGCACAAGCACGATGATTCGCCGCTGGACCCGACCTGCGACTGTTACACCTGCAAACATTTCTCGCGCGCTTATCTGCACCATCTGGACAAGTGCGGCGAAATGCTCGGTAGCATGCTCAATACCATCCATAACTTGCGGCATTATCAGCGGGTTATGGCTGGTTTGCGCGAGGCTATCCAACAGGGTACATTGGCCGCCTTCGTCGAAACCTTCTATGCCAAGCGTGGCCTGCCTGTGCCGCCGCTTGACTGATTCCTGAACGATTCAAGATCCTTTCCATTAGGAGTGTTACATGAGTTTTTTCATCCCCGCCGCTTACGCTGACACCGCCGCTGCTGGCCCTGCCGGCAGCGGTTTCGAGTGGGTTTTCCTGATTGGCTTTCTGGTCATCTTCTATCTGATGATCTGGCGTCCGCAGGCCAAGCGCGCCAAGGAGCACAAGAACCTGCTCGGCGGCCTGCAGAAGGGCGACGAAGTGGTCACCAGCGGTGGTATCGCTGGCAAGGTATCCAAGGTTGCCGACGATTTCGTGGTTATCGAAGTGTCTGACACTGTCGAGCTGAAATTCCAGAAGCAGGCCATCGCTGCCACTCTGCCCAAGGGCACGCTGAAAGCCATCTGATTCGGTTCTTAGTTTCCATTCGACGGGGCGCTTTTAGCGCCCCGCGTCATAAGCGGGCGGCTCGTTCATGCTCAATAAATACCCTCTGTGGAAATACCTGCTGATTTTGTCCGTTCTGGCAATCGGCTTGGTGTACTCCATTCCCAACCTTTATCCAGATGATCCTGCCGTGCAGATCAGTGGCGCCAGTTCGGCGCTGAGCATCGAGCAGACCGATGTCGACCGTGCCAGCAAAGCGCTGCAGGACGCCGGTATTGCCGTCAAGGCTGCCAGCATCGACGAGCGTGGCCGTGGCGGTCTGATTCGTCTGACCAAGCAGGATGACCAGTTACCGGCCAAGGACATCGTCCGCCGCGCGCTGGGTGATGATTACGTCGTGGCGCTGAACCTGGCGCAAACCACCCCCGACTGGCTGCGTAGCCTGGGTGCGAGCCCGATGAAGCTCGGCCTGGACCTGTCCGGCGGTGTGCACTTCCTGCTGGAAGTCGACATGGACAAGGCGCTGGATGTGCGCCGCAAGGTCTATGAAGGTGAGATCAAGAGCCTGTTGCGCAAGGAGCGTATTCGCTACCGCAGCATGCCGGAGAGCAATAGCCGGATTCAGCTCGGCTTCGCCGACAGCGATACGCTGGACCAGGCGCAGCGCCTGATTCGCAAGGATTACAGCGATTTCGAACTGACCACTGTCGAGCGTGGCGGCCAGCAGATTCTGCAGTTGGGGCTGACTCAAGCGAAAATCGCCGAGATTCGTGAATATTCCATTCGCCAGAACCTCACCACTGTACGTAACCGCGTCAATGAGCTGGGCGTAGCCGAGCCGCTGGTGCAGCGTCAGGGTGCCAACCGCATCGTGGTCGAGCTGCCGGGTGTGCAGGACACCGCAGAAGCCAAGCGTATTCTCGGCAAGACCGCCAATCTAGAGTTCCGCCTGCAGGCCGATCTCGATGCGCCGCGTGGCGCGACCGAGTCCTTCGGCTTCCGCGAGGAAGGTCGTCCGCCGGTGCAGCTCGAGCGTGAGCTGATCATCACCGGTGATCAGGTGACCGACGCCCAGGCCAGTTTCGACGAGAATGGCCGTCCGCAGGTGAACATTCGCCTCGACGGTCATGGCGGCGATCTGATGAACCGCGCCACGCGTAACAACGTCGGTCGTAGCATGGCGGTGATCTTCATCGAGCAGAGGCCGGTCACTCGCTACGTGCGTCAGAACGTCGACGGCGTCGAGCAGGAAATGGCTATCTCCTCGTTCGTCGAAGAGAAGAAGATCATCAGCCTGGCGACTATCCAGTCGGCGCTGGGCAGCCAGTTCCGCATCACCGGCTTGAACGGTCAGGGCGAGTCTTCCGAGCTTGCGCTGCTGCTGCGTGCTGGTGGTCTGGCAGCGCCGATGTACTTCGCTGAAGAGCGCACCATTGGCCCGAGCCTGGGTGCCGAAAACATTGCCAAGGGTATCGCCTCCACCGAGTGGGCGATGATCTTCGTGGCTATCTTCATCATCGCCATCTATCGCTTCTTCGGTGTGCTGGCGACCGTTGCCCTGGCGTTCAACCTGGTGCTGCTGGTCGGTCTGATGTCGGCCATTGGTGCGACCCTGACCCTGCCCGGTATCGCCGGTATCGTCTTGACTCTGGGTATGGCGGTTGACGCCAACGTGCTGATTTTCTCGCGGATACGCGAGGAATTGGCCAATGGACTGCCGGTGCAGCGTGCTCTGCACGAGGGCTTCGATCGTGCCTATTCGGCGATTCTCGACAGTAACCTGACCACCTTGTTGGTGGGCGGCATCCTGTTCGCGATGGGGACCGGTCCGGTGAAAGGCTTCGCGGTGACACTGTCGCTGGGCATCATTACGTCGATGTTCACCGCCATCATGTTCACTCGTGGCCTGGTCAACCTGATCTTCGGTGGCCGTAACTTCAAGAAGCTGTGGATCTGAGGTGCAGCCATGATCAAGTCAACCATTCGTTTCATGGCGATCCGCAATATCGCCTTCTCCATTACGGTCGTGCTGACGCTGATCGGTCTCGGCGCGCTGTTTGCCAAGGGGCTGAATTTCGGCCTGGATTTCACCGGCGGTACGTTGATCGAACTGCAGTATGAGCAGCCGGCCAATCTCGATCTGATCAAGACCGAGTTGGGCCAGGCTGGCTATGCCGATGCTGTGGTGCAGAGCTTCGGTGCCAGTACCGATGTGCTGGTGCGTCTGGCTGGCGATTCTCCTGACCTGGGTAATGAGGTCGCAGCTGCGCTGCGCAAGGTCGATGAGGCGGCACGCTTCGAGGTCAAGCGCGTCGAGTTCGTCGGCCCGCAGGTAGGTGAGGAGCTGCGCGACCAGGGCGGCATTGCCATGCTCCTGGCACTGGGCGGGATCATGCTCTACCTGGCTTTCCGCTTTCAGTGGAAGTTTGGTGTCGGTGCGATCGCGTCGCTGGTGCACGACGTGGTGATCACCCTGGGTGTGCTGGCGTTCTTCCAGATTCCATTCGATTTGACGGTGCTGGCGGCGGTACTGGCGATGATCGGTTACTCGCTCAACGACACCATCATCATCTACGACCGAATTCGTGAGAACTTCCGTGTACTGCGCAAGACCTCGTTGATCGAGAACATCGACGTTTCGATCACCCAGACCCTTTTGCGTACGATCGCGACTTCGTTGTCTACTGCGCTGGCCTTGTTGGCGCTGCTGTTCTTCGGCGGTGACGTATTGGCGGCCTTTGCTCTGACCCTGCTGGTCGGTGTAGTGGTAGGCACCTACTCGTCGGTCTACATCGGCGCCACGGTGCTGGTGTGGCTGAAGCTCAGCGTGGAGGATTTGATTCCTCCTGTGGCCGAGGCTGAGGCTGACGACGGTCGTCCATGATGTTGTGATGGGCTTCATGAAAGTCAGTGAAAGCCGCGACAAGTCGAACTTGTCGCGGCTTTTTGCTGTCCTAGGCAGGGAGAAGGGCGCGAGTCGCCGAGCCTAGGAGACACAAAAAATGAATAAATCACTGTTGGTAGGTGCCGTACTGGGTGCTGTGGGTGTGACCGCTGGTGGTGCTGTTGCCACGTACAGTCTGGTTGATCGTGGTCCGGACTATGCCGAGGTGCTGGCCGTAACCCCGATCAATGAAACCGTGAAAACGCCGCGCGAAGTGTGCAAGGACGTGGCGGTTACCCGTCAGCGTCCGGTACAGGATCAGCACCAGATTGCCGGTACTGCCATCGGCGCCATCGCGGGTGGTCTGCTGGGTAACCAGATCGGCGGCGGCACTGGCAAGAAGATTGCTACAGTAGCCGGTGCGGTTGGCGGCGGTTATGCCGGCAACAAGGTTCAGGAGGGCATGCAGCAGCGTGACACCTACACCACCACCGAAACCCGCTGCAACACCGTGACCGATACCAGCGAGAAACTGGTGGGCTACGACGTGAAGTACCAGCTGGGTGAAAAGGTCGGCAACGTGCGCATGGATCGTGATCCGGGCAGCCGTATCCCGGTCAACAAACAGGGTGAGCTGGTGCTGGTGCAGCAGGCCCAGTAAGAATCTGGAGCAATAAAAAACGCCCCTCGGGGCTAATGCCAGTCAGTTAAGCGCTACAGCTTGACCTTCTGCGCGCTGAAACGAAAATCCGATGCTTGTTTTGAGCATCGGATTTTTTATGCGACTTTCCCGCGCCTTGGCACTGACTCACGAAGCGGCTTCTGCTACCCACTCCCTTGACGAGCTGGGGGCGCTGCTTGATCCAGACCTAGTTAGCACCGCACTGGAAACGGCGGGAGTGGCGACCCTGCGTAAGCGACGTCTCCCTCTTGAAGCCATGATCTGGTGCGTGATCGCCATGGCGTTGTTTCGCCGGATGTCAGCTTGGGATGCCGCGAGCCGTATGGACATCATGCTGCCTGGGCAGAGGCCATTGGTAGCACCCAGTGCAATCGTGCAAGGTCGCCAGCGTTTGGGCAGCGCTGCGGTGCGAGAAGTCTTTTCCCTGACTCAACAACGCTGGCATGCCAGCGCCAATCA
>NZ_JBLUPX010000019.1:0-91535 GCF_048068235.1 Pseudomonas sp. NY15364
ACCTGAGCGCTGCACTTTGCATCATTGCACCAGTAAAAACACAAACGCCCCGAATCAATCGAGGCGTTTGTATTGAACCGGTTCAGTTCAGAACGTTTTCACACAGTCTGCGAAGCGGGCTTCCGGGGAGACGCAACGCTATCAGTCGTCGCCGCCCATGATGCCGAAGATCTGCAGCAGGCTGATGAACAGGTTGTAGATCGAGACGTACAGGCTGATGGTGGCCATGATGTAGTTACGCTCACCGCCATGGATGATGGCGCTGGTCTGGAACAGGATGCACACCGAGGAGAACAGCACGAAGCCAGCGCTGATTGCCAGTTGCAGGCCGCTGATCTGGAAGAAGAAGCTGGCAACAATGGCGCCCAGCAGAACGAAGAAACCGGCGGTGATGAAGCCGCTGAGGAAGCTCATGTCCTTGCGAGTGGTCAGCACGTAGGCAGACAGACCGAAGAACACCAGCGCAGTCATGGTAAAAGCAGAGCTGATGATTTCAGCGCCGTTCGCCGTACCGAGGTAGCGGTTCAGGATAGGTCCCAGGGTGTAACCCATGAAGCCGGTCAGCGCGAGGGTGGAAAGCAGGCCCCACGAAGAGTTGCGCAGCTTGGCGGTGAGGAAGAACAGGCCGTAGAAGCCAATCAGCACGACGAAAATGTTCGGATAAGGAACGTTGGCGCGCTGCGAGATGAAGGCAACCAGGCCGCTGAAGGCCAGAGTGATAGCCAGTAGACCATAGGTGTTGCGCAGAACGCTGCTGACTTCCTGTTGCTCAACCTGAGAATGGTTGAGTGCGTAATCTCGCTCTTGCATGGCGACGCTCCTGTAGTACGAGGCTTTCAAATACGAATGCTCTGGATCATAACAGAGCAGGGTTGCCTGCCAAGACTTAGAGTTTGACAGTGTGTTGCGTTCCGGTAAGATTGCCGCCCGCACTACTGCGGAGGTGAAAGTCTTGGCCTCTGCACTCAGTATCCGGAAGCGTGGCCGAGCGGTTTAAGGCAACGGTCTTGAAAACCGTCGATGGGCAACTATCCGTGAGTTCGAATCTCACCGCTTCCGCCAAATCTCCAGATTGCTACGACGCAATTGCTGATCCTAATTTGGCGCTTGCTTTTTGACTCTCGTGCGCCAAGCTAGGTCAGGCCCTGGCTTTTTGTTAAGGTGACCTGCAAGTTCAATCTCACCGTCGTTGCGCGGTGGCTGACAAGGTGCAACGAGGTGGCGATTGATTAGGGTCCTGGTTGTCGACGATCACGATCTGGTTCGCACGGGCATCACCCGTATGCTGGCCGATATCGACGGACTGCAAGTGGTAGGGCAAGCCTGCACTGGCGAAGAAGCCCTGCTAAAGGTTCGCGAACTCAAGCCCGATGTTGTCCTGATGGACGTCAAGATGCCTGGCATCGGCGGCCTGGAAGCCACTCGCAAGCTGATGCGCAGTCACCCTGATATCAAGGTGGTCGCCGTTACCGTGTGCGAGGAAGATCCGTTCCCGACACGTTTGCTGCAGGCCGGCGCTGCCGGATACCTGACCAAGGGTGCCGCGCTGGATGAGATGGTGCAGGCCATTCGCTTGGTATTCGCCGGCCAGCGCTATATCGATCCGCAAATCGCCCAGCAACTGGCGCTGAAGTCCTTCCAGCCGCAAAACAGTGGCTCGCCATTCGATCTGCTGTCCGAGCGCGAGATCCAGATCGCCCTGATGATCGCCAACTGCCACAAGGTGCAGAACATCTCGGACAAGCTGTGCCTGTCGCCGAAGACGGTCAACACCTACCGTTACCGCATCTTCGAAAAGCTCTCCATTACCAGCGATGTCGAGCTGGCTCTGCTCGCGGTTCGCCACGGCATGGTCGACGCCGTCAGCTGATAATGTCCGTTCCGTTCGATTCGAGTGCCTTCCTGGCGACCTGCAGTGGGCGCCCCGGCGTCTATCGCATGTTCGATAGCGAGGCCCGCCTGCTTTACGTCGGCAAGGCGAAGAACCTCAAGAAGCGTCTCTCCAGTTATTTCCGCAAGACCGGCCAGGCGCCCAAGACCGCCGCTCTGGTGGCGCGGATCGCGCAGATTGAAACCACCATCACCGCCAATGAGACCGAGGCACTGCTGCTGGAGCAGACCCTGATCAAGGAATGGCGGCCGCCGTACAACATTCTGCTGCGCGACGATAAATCCTATCCCTACGTATTTCTTTCCGACGGCGACTTTCCGCGCCTTGGCATTCACCGGGGCGCGAAGAAGGCCAAGGGACGCTATTTCGGCCCTTATCCCAGCGCATTGGCCATTCGCGAGAGCCTGAGCCTGCTGCAGAAGACCTTCCTGGTTCGACAGTGCGAGGACAGTTACTACAGAAACCGCACGCGCCCCTGTCTGCAGTACCAGATCAAGCGTTGCAAAGGCCCCTGTGTCGGCTTGGTCAGCCCGGAGGAATACGCCGAGGATGTGCGCCACTCGGTGATGTTTCTCGATGGCCGTAGCAATGCGCTGAGCGAAGAGCTCTCTGTCAGCATGGAAAAGGCTTCGATGGCCCTGGAGTTCGAGCGAGCCGCCGAACTGCGTGACCAGATTTCCATGCTGCGCCGCGTGCAGGACCAGCAAAGCATGGAAGGCGGTACTGGCGACGTCGACGTGGTCGCAGTGATGCTCACCCCCGGTGGCGCCTGTGTGCACCTGATCAGCGTGCGTGGCGGTCGAGTTCTGGGCAGCAAGAATTTCTTCCCGCAGGTGGCGATCGAAGAGGAGGGCGGCGACGTGCTGATGGCCTTCCTCGCCCAGTATTACCTGGGCAATGCCGAGCGCGACCTGCCCAGCGAGCTGATCGTCAACGTGCAGCACGAGGATTTCGCCACGCTGATCGAAGCCATCGAGTCTCTGCGCGGTCGCAGCCTCAGCATCAGTTTGCGCGTGCGCGGCACGCGGGCCCGCTGGCAGCAACTGGCTGTGACCAATGCCGAGCAGGCGCTGGCCGCCCGCCTGGCCAACCGGCAGCATTTGGCCGAACGCTTCGAGGCGCTGGCTACCGTGCTGGAAATGGACGAACCTCCGCAGCGCATGGAATGCTTCGATATCAGCCATTCCAGTGGTGAGGCGACGGTCGCCTCCTGCGTGGTATTCGGCCCCGAAGGCCCGCTGAAATCTGACTATCGCCGTTTCAATATCGAGGGCGTCACTGCAGGCGACGACTACGCCGCGATGCACCAGGCGCTGACCCGGCGCTTCAGCAAGATCAAGGATGGCGAAGGCAAGTTGCCCGATGTGCTGCTGGTGGACGGTGGCAAGGGGCAGCTGGCCATGGCGCGCGAGGTGCTACAGGAACTGGCCGTACCGGATCTGATCCTGCTTGGCGTGGCCAAGGGCACGACGCGCAAACCAGGTCTGGAAGTGCTCTACCTGAACGATGCCGAGCATGAGTTCACCTTGCCTGGCAATTCGCCGGCGCTGCACCTGATCCAGCAGATCCGTGACGAGTCGCACCGTTTCGCAATCACCGGACACCGTGCGCGCCGTGGCAAAACACGGCGTACCTCGACGCTGGAGGAAGTAGCAGGGATTGGCCCCAAGCGGCGGCGCGAGCTGCTCAATCACTTTGGCGGGCTGCAGGAATTGTCCCGCGCCAGCGCCGAAGAAATCGCCAAAGCGCCCGGAATCAGTAAAAAGCTCGCCGAGTTGATTTATGACACTCTGCACAGCGAGTAGAATGCCCGCTCACCTCGCAGCCTAGTTGTGCCGATGAACATCCCCAACTTGCTTACCGTGCTCCGGGTCGCGCTGATCCCGGTCTTCATCCTGTTGTTCTATCTACCGTTCTCCTGGAGCTATTGGGCTGCCAGCGGCGTCTTCGCGATTGCTGCCGTGACCGACTGGCTTGATGGTTATCTGGCCCGTCGCTGGGAGCAGGGCACGCCCTTCGGTGCTTTTCTCGATCCGGTAGCGGACAAATTGATGGTGGCGGTGGCATTGGTGCTGCTGGTTGCCGAGCACGCCAATCTCTGGCTGACCCTGGCCGCGGCAACCATCATCGGCCGCGAGATCGTCGTGTCTGCACTGCGTGAGTGGATGGCCGAACTCGGTGCGCGTGCACACGTTGCGGTATCCAATCTCGCTAAATGGAAAACCGCAGCGCAGATGCTCGCGTTGGTCATTCTGTTGGGCAATCCGCCGGTCTTCACCTTCTGGGTTGTGCTCGGATACATCCTTCTGGTGGTCGCAGCCGTGCTGACATTGTGGTCGATGCTGCAGTACCTGTTGGCCGCCTGGCCGCACCTCAGCACCACCTCTGATAAGAAATAAGTATTTTTGAATCAAAGGGTTGACGGCGCGATTCGATTCTATAGAATGGCGCCCGTCGACAAGACAAGCGGGAATAGCTCAGTTGGTAGAGCACGACCTTGCCAAGGTCGGGGTCGCGAGTTCGAGTCTCGTTTCCCGCTCCAATTCTTCATCTATAGACGTCCACCAAAGTCTATAGGTTCTTGATTCAACAGGGTTTCAGCCCTGGGGAATGTCTAGCGAAAGCTACTCAATTCCACTGTCAACCACGCCCGATCAGTACACGAAACAGTACATGAAATCCGGGCGGTTGCTGGTGCGGATTGTTTGCTGAGTCACTGCCCCTGAGCACGGTACACCTCTCCTCAACCCGAGAAGGAGGCGTACCCATGGCGTTAACCGATGCCGTCGTCCGGCAGGCCAAGACCACCGGCAAAGACTACACCCTCAACGATACGGACGGCCTGGTGCTGTTCGTCACCGCCCGAGGGGCCAAGAAGTGGCACTTCCGCTTCACTTGGCTGGGCAAGCAACAGCGCGTTGCCGTTGGCAGTTACCCGGAAATGTCCCTCAAGGAGGCGCGCGAGCAGCGCGACGACCTGCGAGCGCAGGTTGCCCGTGGCGTTGATCCGCGTGTTCACCGTCTGCAGGTCAAAGCGGCGGAGCTGGCCGCCCCCCTGAACACCTTTGCATCTGTCTTCAAGGCCTGGCGCGACTTCAAGGCGCTGAGCCTGAAAACCGGCCGCCAGAGCACCTTGTCGCAGATCGACCGCATTTTTGCCAAGGACGTGCTGCCCTGGCTGGGCAAGCTGTCCATCTTCGATATCGACAATCCGCACCTGCTGGATGTACTGCGTCGCATTGAGCGGCGCAAGGCGTTCACTACCGCCGAGAAGGTGCGCATCTGGTTCAATCAGTTGTTCCGCTATGCGATGGTCGAAAAGGGTCTGCGCTACAACCCGGCCAGCGACCTCGATATCGTGGCCGCACCCAAACCGCCCGTATCGCACAACCCGTTTCTGCGCATGGACGAGCTGCCGGCCTTCCTGCAGACCTTGCGCAATTATGGCGGCCAGGAAGTCACCAGGATGGGCCTGCGCCTGTTGCTGCTGACCGGCGTGCGTACTGGGGAGCTGCGCCAGGCGGTGCCCGAGCAGTTCGACCTGGAGCGTGGGCTGTGGATCATCCCGCCCGTTATCGTCAAGCAGTTACAGGTCAAGCTGCGCCGAGAAGGCAAAACCATTCCGCCCTACATCGTGCCGCTGCCCCAGCAGGCCATCGACATCGTGCGTGTGCTGCTCGACGAGCACGCCCGTCGCCCCGCGCAGCACTACCTGCTGTCGCATCGCAGCCGCCTCAAGGAACGCATCAGTGAAAACACGCTCAATGGCGCACTGCATCGCATGGGTTATGCCGACCTGCTGACCGGGCATGGTATCCGTGCGACGATCTCCACGGCGCTCAATGAACTGGGCTACCCGAAGGAATGGATCGAGGTGCAGTTGTCACATGCCGACCCCAACAAGATCCGCGCGGCCTACAACCATGCGGACTATGTGGAGCAGCGCCGGATGATGATGCAGGACTGGGCCGACCGGCTCGATGCCTGCGAGCGTGGCGAGCCGATCGCTCAGCCTGTGCTCCCGCAGGCGGCGCCGCACAGCATGGCGGGGATCGAAAGCTATCTGCGTCTGCTGGCGCAGGGGCGTTTGCCGCAGCCGGTGGACGGCGTGCTGCAGCGTCATATCGTGGGCTGATGCAGGGGCTTCGGGGTGGCTTGCCAGTGGCATGGAAATCTGGTAATCGGATTTCGCTTGATGTACAATGAGCTGTACATATGAAAGAGAGGTTGCCATGCGCACTATCAGCTATACCGAAGCCCGGCAGAACCTGTCGGCCACCATGGTGCAGACCGTCGAGGATCGCGTGCCTACCCTCATTACCCGCCAGAACGGCGAGGCGTGCGTGCTGATGTCGCTGGAGGAGTACAACGCGCTGGAGGAAACGGCTTACCTGCTGCGCTCGCCGGCCAACGCGCGCCGCCTGATGGATTCGATTGACAGCCTCAAGCGTGGCCAGGGTGTCGAGCGGGATATCGCCGAGTGAAGCTGATCTGGTCTGAGCAAGCCTGGGACGATTATCTGTACTGGCAAGAGGCGGATAAGCGTATGGTCAAGAAGCTCAACGAGCTGATCAAGGAGACCCGCCGCACCCCTTTCGAGGGCAAGGGCAAGCCGGAGCCGCTTCGCCACAACCTGGCGGGCTTCTGGTCGAGGCGGATCACCGCCGAGCACCGGTTTGTGTATTCGGTGACGGACGAGGCGCTGCTGATTGCCGCCTGCCGTTATCACTATTGATGGCCGGAGACAGCCGGCCCGGTGAAGGAGCTGCACCGGTTGTGCCGGCTCCATGCGGGAGGAAGGCTTTTGTGCCTTTTGGCCTTTTCGGATAGGGCCTTTGACCCTTGAGCCTCTTCCCTTGTCGCAACCCCTTGAGGCCCTTTGCCGTTTCCCTTTGAAGGCAGAGGCAGCAAAGGCCCAGGGCAAGGTTGCTGAGCCAGCGAGGTATCCATCATGCCGCAGCACGACACACAGAGGCCGCGCACTGCCTGGAAACTGGGCCAGTGGCTGGGGAGCGGCTACCGGGCGTTCCTGCGCCAGGAGGCCCGTTTTGTGGCCTGGCTGACCGGGCATGGCGTGCCGCGGACGCTTGCTCGTATCCTGCCCTGGGCATTCAGGATCGTCGCCGTGCTGGTGCTGCTGTACCTTGCGTTCTGGGTGGCCCTGGTGTTCCTGGGCGCTGCGTTGTTGGCGCATGCAGGCCGTAGCACTGGTGCCGATCATGATCAGGACTGGGTAATTCCAGACCCTGACGAGCACATGAAGAATCCGGGCTACGACCCGAATCTCTACAACGACCCGCCAGATCCCAGCTACTACGATCCCCGATACGACAAGGACTAGATGCGGGCTATTTCAGCGTACCGCCAGACATTGCTGAGGCCCCCTTCGCGCCGGCCTGCCCGGCACCGCTGGTTCCGTCATTCAGTCCTTTCAAGGCTCCACCTGCGCGTACGCCCACCCAGCCCAATGCGGCAACCCAAAACGTCGGCAGCACAATGAACATGGTGCCCATGACGAAATTCAGCAGCATGTCGCCGAAGGTGTTATCCAGCCCCATCATGATGTTGAAGTTCATGTGCGGCCGGTTGAATCCCATGCCCCAGCCATACAGGGCATCGAGGATGGTCGAGTCGACCCAGCGGGCCAGCTCGAACCAGAAATCGACGAAGTACAGCGCGAAGTAGACGCAACTGATCGTGACGAAGGCGCGGATATCGTAGGTGGCCAGGGTGAACAGCAGTGGCGTGCTGATGATCAGCGCCATCTTGAGCAGCGACATCACCATCGGCAACGCCTGGCGCACCACGTCCATCGCCGGGAAATAGGCCAGGCTGCCCACCGCCATCCCCACATCGCCGGCGGCGCGGGTGACGATGTTCGGCAGCGTCTTCTCAATTTGTCCGCCGTAATCGGCGTAGACGTTGCCCAGATTCATTTTCTGTCGACCCGGGGCGGCAATGGCACGCACCACCGAGTCATCTACTTCGGTGCGGCTCAGAAAACCGGCCCAGCCCGCAATCCGGCTGAGCAGGCCGGGCTCAACCTGCTGCAGCAGGCGGGCTCGCAGGCCGTTGCCGGCATCGTTCCACCACTGGCTGCAGGTGGGGTAGCCGGCACCGCTTGGCACCTGGGCCAGGCCAGCGTCCCGGTCACTGTCGTAGGTCCAGCCGTCGCGTGGGGTCTGGGCGCGATAGGTGTCGTAATAGCCTGCAGTGTCGGTGAAGAAGCGCGAGCCAATCCAGGTCACGTCGTGCATCTGGTTGTCGTCGAGATCGGGGCGGCTCATGAACAGTTTGGCGCGTGCCGGGCCGTAGCAGTCGTGGGTGAAGTCGGCCACTTCCTGCGCGAGAACCGGGTCGGCGATGCGGGTGGCGTTGATCTCCATGCGCATTTGCCGCAGGTCAGTACCACAGGGAATTGCGGCCACTGAGGCGCCGGTCACCGCCCGCGACAATGCGTGCATGAATACCCACCACACCGGAACCTTCGCGCTCTGGTTGTTGAGGGTCGTGAAGGACTGGCTCCAGCCGGTATCGGTGGGCAGCGGCACGTTCACCTGGCACTGGGCCGAACGACTGGTATCGAACTTGATAGTCGCCAGATCTACGTCGATGGTCGGCACGCAGGCGAACATCACCACGACGATGGCGACCCAGATACGGTTCTCGATGCGTTGAGACGACAGGATGCCCTTGTTGCCCTCGTCGGCACCCTCGGTTCGCACGTTCAGCCACTCGCCGAGGATGATGGCCAGGAACGGCAGCGCGATCACTCCGCTGGTCACCACGATGGCCCAGATGCCGTTGTGCACGATCCAGGCGACGAGCGTCAGGTAATACTCCAGATAATCGGTTGTCAGCAATGTCATGGCTCGTCACCAGCCTTAGTGCAGTCGCAGCCAGTTGCTGGCTTCGGACAGGACGATGGCGAGCACGCCCAGCACCTCGACCCGGCGCAATTGCCGGTGTGATTGCGGATCGCGCGCCAGGCGGCGCCGACGTACCCAGGGCCAGACGGCAAGGACGGCGGCGTACAGGCACAGGCGCCAGACAAAGAAGTGCCCGGCGTGATCGTCGAGCCACTGTTGCCAGTTCTCGATACCGCCCAGTAAATGGATGCCGGCAAAGGCGACCACGAAGGCCAGGACGAACAGGCTGGCGACCAGCAGCGCCATGATGATGAGCAAGCGACGCAATGGCCGATCAGGCTTGGTGGGTGAGAACGGCGAGGGCATGACAGTTTCTCCGGAGCAAAGGAACGCTCCGGGCAGTTCATGACAAACCGCCGTGTTCTTCGACAAACAATGCGGCATTCACCCTCACCGCATTGCCGCCCAGGATCTGTCATGCCTTGCGGTGAAACTCAATGGCATGGTGGCGCAGTTCAAGGTGTAATGCTCGCTTTGCGATTTAATCTGTATAAAAATACAGAGAATTGCAGCAGGCCCGATAAGCAAGCCGTCTTCGGAGTGAGTTGTCATTTAATGGCAGCGTTGCTCTTCAGGCGGCTTTTCTTTCGGGTCGGTATAACATGTAAAGGAGCATTGATTGGACGCGTTTGTTACCTGGGTCAATAACCCACTTGTACAAAGTGCCGTTATTTCCCCACTTGTGGGCGCCATATTGGGGCTGCTATTTGGCGGATTCAACAACACCCCTTCGCCTGCGGCACCTGTCACAGTGCAGCAGACCGTTATCACCTTCAGGCAAACGGTCGTGGTGAATCAAGGCCGGGGAACATCCTCTTCTTCGGACGACGTGTGGGCTTACCTTGGCGCACTATTTCTGGTCGTGGCCGTTGTCATCTGGGGATATAGCCGTTACGCCAGTGACATCCTGCACTATTGGCTGAGTGGGGTGTTTTCCTGCACGGCGTTTATCCTGGCAGCTGGTTTGGCCTCTGCCATCCGGGGGCAATACAACAGCGCGGAATGGGGCTGGTACATCTTCACGCCCCTGGTTGCCGTGGGCGCCTCCATCTACCTGACCGAACTGGCGCAAGCAGGCATTATTGCCGGCGCCCGTGAGGCGGCTTTCCGCTACGGGATCATTGATTACTATTTTGATGTACTGGAGGACGAGCACCGGATCTGGATACTGTCTCAGCTCTTCGGGGTCGTGATGGGGATCGGCGCAACGCTTGCTGCGGCACTCCGATCGCTACATTACCTCGCCCTGATGAACCAGCGGGCCAGCGGCACGCTGTCCTCGCTCTGGTTTGCCCTGGCCCGGTACACCCGGTTTTCCGCTCGTATCAGCGGTGTCGTGCTGCTGATCATGCTGCTCGGTGCGGCCTACTTCATGCTCTCGGGCCAGGCGTATGAACTGTGGATGCGACGAGGCTAGCCGGCGACTAGCGCCCCACATACAGCGTGACGATCTGGGGCCGTTCATGGCCGAGTTCATGGCTGATAATCTGGCGAGCCTGCGCATCGACCTGGCGCTGGGCCGGGGTCAGGTCGCGCGCCGTCGGCCCGCCCGCAGCCGGCGCCTGCCAGCCGGTCAGTGCCTCATATCTTGCCTGGGCATACTGATGACGTAGGCCGTGCATATTGCTCAGTCCTGCCGCCTTGCACTGGCCGTCATACACGTGCTGCTGCTGGATATAGGACTTGTGCGCCGGGATCAGCGAACCGGCGCCCGCCAGCGTCCGGGCCGCATCGAGCACCGTCCGTTGCTGCGGCGTGGTGATGGGCACACTGCGTGGTTTACCGCCCTTCGTCCATGATCCTTTTAGCGCTATGTGGTCGCCCCGGTCTGCCCAGGCCGGCTGGAACTTGATGCACTCCTGGCGGCGCAGCCCGAAGGCGGCCTGTAGGCGCAGGCTCATCTGCACATGCGCATCGCGGATGGCCTCCAGGCGCTCGTCCAGGGTCTGTGCCTTACTCTGGTTGGTGCTGTACTGGCGCTCAGGAATGCCGAGCTGGCGGTTGTCGGCAGGCAGAAGCCCCCCTTTGCCGATCTTCTCGGCCCACCAGCGCAGATGGCTCAGGCGGTTTTTCAGGGTGCCGGTCGACAGCCCCTGTGCCTGCCACTGGTTGAGCAGCGCATCGACGTGCTTGCCCTTGAGCGAGCGAGCCTGCATCTGGTTGAACCCCGCGTCACGCAACTGGCGGGCCATCAGCGTCAGGGAGCGCTGCCGGTCGGCCTGTGTGGCGAAGCTGCCGTCACGGTTGCGTCGGCACAGCTGTTTCAGCGTCCAGGTCAAATCATCCACCGCCTGCCTCCTGTGTCCTGGGTGTAGCGTCATGCTGAGAACTTGATCGGTTAGTGTTATTGCCAACTCGCTATGGCGAGATCCCCGAAGGGCGAAGGGTCTGGGTGCTCAGCACACCCGTTGCCTCGGTATGAGGCGTCCGCCTTGCTTCCTGTGGGAAGACCGGGCAGCCAGTCATGGTGCGTAGTGCATGGATAAACCTCCTGTGGATGGGATAAGGGACAGCTCCCGGCTGATGACGACAGCGGGCATGGGACAAACAGGCAGCAGGACGCTGCGGCGGATGGGACGACGCCGGATGGCTTGATGAGAACGGTGGCTCACCCTGTTGCAGGGCGGCGCGCGAACGAGCCTGGCGCACCTGGGGTGGCTTCATCCTTGCGGACAGGCACTTGCAGAAGCCGGTGCCTTTGGGGTGGCCGGATGGGTACGGCCCGCGCAATGACGGCGCATGGAAACTGCGCCAGCATGTCCGGCGTTGTACCTGCCGGTAGGTCACTGCCGGGACAGTATCGCCCGGCCATCATCATGTGCGACAGAGACAATGCGATGCTGCGCCAGCCCGTATTGTTGCTGCAGTTCGCCGTGTCGTCACTGCGGTGTGCAGTGACGACCCGGCAGCCGTACGTTGCCCGATCTGGCGCAGGCAATGAGCGTTCATGTGACCGCCGTCTTGCTCGGTTAGTCGCGGCGCGGGGCCTGTTCCCGATGGCTGTGCCACTGACGCGGCCTGCGGCCTTGTCGGCTGCCCGACCCGTCAGGCCATCAGGCCGCCCTGCCTGGTCAGGCAGCGCCAGGGTTTGCGCCTGCTCATGCTGGATCAGGCTGCCACCCTTTGTCCTGCATGAGCCGGGCGGCAAGCTCACTGGCATCCGTGGGCTTGCCCAGCATGCTGCGAATGTTGGCGAGGTGTGCCCTGACGACTTCCGGGGCTGCGGGCTTGAACGCGGGGGACGGTGGTGCAGTCGGCTGAGTGGCGACCACGGCGGGCTTTGCCGGGGCGGGAGGGCTGGCAGGCTGACGCAGCCTGCGACCCGCCCAAAAACGGAATTCTCCGGCCAGTACCCGCTTGATCAACCCGAAGAAATAGGCGATGGCATTGCGTACCACGCCGCTCTGACTGCGGGCCTGCAATTCATCGAGGACATCCTGACGCTGTTGCTCAGGCAACTGACGCAGCGCCGCCTGAATATCCTGTTGCTGCCTGGGCTTGACGCCGATCAGGCAGGGTGGCAACTGCACGGAACTGGATTTTTCGTTTTCGCCCGCGCAGTACGTACTTTTTTTATACTTATACAAACTATACGTAGGCGCAGAATCCTGAATGGTCTGCCGGGCGCGATGGTTCTGTGGCAGAACGGCCATTGGATTGGCGGATGCGTTGGCTGGTTCTTCCGGGGCGTCGGTATCCGCAGGTTGAGGCTGCCCGGTCGCCGTCGATGCCGGTGGCGGCGGATCGTTATGATCGTCGTCAGCGACAGGGCCGGGCTTTTCATCCGTCATCGTGGCCTGGATGTGGCTGGCTACCCGTGATACCTGATTGTTTTCGTGGCGTTCTGATTCGTGTAGCAAATCCGGCAGGCTGGCATCAAGTTCGCAGGCCTGGGCAAACCTGAGAGGGTGGTCGTGTACCTGGTACAGCTCACTCAATACATGGCCGGTCAGTGGGTCGCGGTGTTGGCCGATCAGGCTGATCCAGCCGGTCAAGCGCAGCACCACCAGTACGCGCCAGGCGGTCTCGTAGCCAGCACGCTGGCCCAGCGGGATCGAGGTGAGGTAGCGGCGCAGTTGTCCAAGATTCGCCAGCGGACTGAGGCCGTCAGCGGCACGCAGCATCCGAAGCACCTGCCAGCCATTGCGTTCAAGGGGCGTCAGGCGGGTGTCGAGCATCAGGGCGGTAGGAGTGCCAAGTAAGGTCTCGCCTGCAGAGGCGTTGCTGTGAGGGTGCGTCATGTCAGTTCTCCAGAATGGCAGGCGGGTTCGCCCGATGCCCTGCATCTCACTGGAGTTCTGTTTTCATGTCAGGCAACAATAGGTTCTGCGGCACAACCCTATTTCATACCGCCGTCAGACTGTGGCCGCTGACGTTCGGTGCGCGACGGCGGGGCCTTTCCGATGCACTCGGGCATGAACAGGCAAAGCAGCATTCACGCGGTTACAACCGCTTGACTCACACATTCAGGCCAATAACAAAAGTCAGGGGTACAGTCGGATAATGGGAGGGTGAGGCCGTTGCCTGGCTTGCCACAACGACCAGGCTTGTTGCTCGGCAAGATACTGGCGAGCGCTGCCCAGTCCAGCCAGTTCCAGTCGGTGCGCGAGTTCGGCACGGACAGGCAAGCGGCCATTCAGTACGGCACGCAGATGGCGGGGGCTGAATCCCAGGTGGGTAGCCAGGGCATCGGCGTTGATGCCCAGCGCTGGAAGTACGTCAAGGCGTAGTGCTTCGCCTGGGTGAGGTGGATTGTGCATGGGGATAACGTTCTCCGGCTTCCAAGCAGAGGGACAAGCGTTATGGATGCGCACGTTGCTCGGTTGGACGATAAAAGCCTGTTTTGCTTATCCGGTTATCATTGTGCCTTAGAAAGTCCAATCGCTTTCTCCAGGACGGCTTGCAGCATTTCCTGCGATGACTGACCTTCTTTGAAGATGCTTTCAGAGAGTTTCTCGGTGTCTTCCTCGGTTGCTTGTTTGATTAGGGCGAGCGGTCCCCATTGGTCTAGTTGTTCTTGGTACAGGCTATCGATGCTGTCCCTGTGACCATCCGGGTAGGCCGCCTTTTCTACCGGAGGCAGATCATCGAAGTAGTCCAGAATGCTTTTGAAAAAAATCACGGTTATCGCCACCATTTGTTAGTTTGGCTGACAGGCTGGAGAAATATGCTTCATCCTGCTTGCTAAGTTCCCCATAAGCGGCATATCGTTCTGCTTCTGTGTAAGTTCCCGAATCATCATAGACAATGGCGCTCAAATCATTTCGAGCCATGCCTGCGAACGGATTGGAAAGATGCTTGGGCGGGGATTGGGATAGCCCGATGGCCCAATCCAGAGACTTCTGGCCTAAAGTCAATCGAGCGGGATCGTCTGTTTTTGGAAGTAAGTCGTCTTTGTTATAGCTCCCGCCTGCAATAAGGTGTCCGAAATTATAAATATCCTTCTGTCCTTTTGCATATAGGCTCTTCAACTCGCTTTGTGACATGGATGTCTGTCGCTCGATAGCACTGCTTTGAATATAGCGTGCCTGAGCGGAACTGGATATTGAAACGGTTGCGGCAGTGCTTGAGTTGGTGTTTTCAGTAGTGGACTTTGTAGTGTTCTCCGATCGCAAGCCTTCCTGAGCAGGCGCTTTTGCGGGAATGCTCGTCTGATAAGATTTGATCGAGATGTTCATGGTTTATTGTGCCTTAGAAAGCCCAATCGCTTTCTCCAGGACGGCTTGCAGCATTTCCTGCGATGACTGACCTTCTTTGAAGATGCTTTCAGAGAGTTTCTCGGTGTCTTCCTCGGTTGCTTGTTTGATTAGGGCGAGCGGTCCCCATTGATCCAGCTGTTCTTGATACAGACTGTCGATGCTGTCCCTGTAACCATCCGGGTAGGCTGCCTTTTCTACCGGAGGCAGATCATCGAAGTAGTCCAGAATGCTTTTGAAAAAATCACGATTATCGCCACCATTTGTTAGTTTGGCTGACAGGCTGGAGAAATATGCCTCGTCCTGCATGCGGAGTTCTGCTGAGGCAGCATATCGCTCGGCCATGGTGTATGTTCCGGAGTCATCATAGACCACGGCACTCAGATCATTTCGGGCCATTCCAGCAAAAGGGTTAGAAGCATTCCCCGGGGGGGATTGATGAAGGGAAATGGCGTATTCCAGAGATTTTTTTCCCAGTTCCAATCGTGCGGGATCATCTGTTTGTGGTAGCAAATCATCTTTATTGTAATTTTTGCTGCCGAGAAGTTGGCTGAAATTGTATATATCAGACCATGTACTTGAGTGTAGCTGCTTTAATTCACCTTGCGACATGGCAGCTTGGCGCTCGGTTGCGCTGCTCTGGATATAGCGGGCTTGTGCGGAGCTGGATATTGAGACGGTTGCGGCAGTGCTCGAGTTGGTGTTTTCAGCGATGGACTTTGTAGTGTTGTCCGAACGCGGTATTTCCTGGGCAGGCACTTGTGCGGGAATGCTCGCCTGATAGGATTTGATCGTGATATTCATAGCAATACTCCAAAAGCCGGAGATAACAGCATAGCTATCCCCGGCCAGAGAGCCTAGAGAAATGCCGAATTACTTGATTTCAAATTCGACTGTATAGTTGTACGGAAGCCCAGCTTGGGCCGCAGTGATGTTGGCATTACAGGTGGCGCGAGTGGTGCCAATGCTGGTGCCGGTCTTGGTCCAGCTCGGTACTTTGGTGCTTGGGTTGACCTGGTGCGATGCCGCAAAACGGCATTTCTTGTTGCCGGAAGCGTAGACGAAGCGCATGCCAGAAACCGTATCTGCAACGCTGGTCAGGTAGAAAGTTGTTGTATTGGACGGCAGGATCGAGCCTGGCGTCGGCGAGACGCTACCTGAGAAGTACTCGTAAGTGTATGCTGCTTCGGTGGTGGTGGAGTTTTTCACCTTAACGGTGACAGTAGTATTGGCCGCGTGGGCGGTTGCGACCATCGACGCGAAGAGAGCGGCTGCTCCGAACAGTTTAGCGAGTTTCATAAAATGTCCTTTTAAGGTTGATAATCTCTACAGCGCTTGTCCCTCAGCATTCAGGCAAGTACCTGACCTGCCAGGTCTCCCCGGCAGCGGAAGAACATCTAAATTAACGGCGGTAAATGAGAATTCTTTAGCTTTCCTGGCTGTTTTTTCTGCATTTTTTTGCGTAAGTTTTCGTCGTGCTCATGGCGCCAGAACATACCCTGCCTGCAACCCTTGCACCTCAACGCCCTGGGTGATCGCCTGTCCAGGCACGGCAGGAACATTCGCTGGCGTTGCGCCTGCTGTGGCGCGGAACATGACATAAGTTGAACCGTTATTGTCCGTCGCCAAAACCTGGGGCGGAACCACGATGCCCTGCTCGTTGCGGTAGAGGATGACCGCCAGCCGGACGCTCATATCCAGCCTGACCTGCGCGGCTTCGGTCTTCGGCGTATCGAAATGGGCATCATTACTTCATTGCAAGCGCTGCCACCTTCACTAAATCTTCTTTGCTTAAGTTAAGGTCTTTGGTAACTTTTGCCAGCATTTGATTTGCATCTGCCAACGCTCCAGATAGCGCATTGATCATTGCCTGGCTCTGCGCAACTTTCACCTGTCGCGTTTCGTCGCTAAGGCTGGCATCGTTCATGATCTGTTGGAGTTTTTCCTGTTCAGCCTTGAGCTTTTCTTTAAGGTCGCGGATCATTTTCAGAATGCGCTGCACTTCATCGGGGAGGCCGCTATTTTCAATGTCGTCGTATTTCCCTGATGTTTTCTTGTTGGCTTGCCCAGCCATCATAAGGCCAGCCATTGAAATTTTTACAGAGCCTGCGTCATCTGGCTGAGTATTTCCAAGGGGAGACTGCGCACTGCCCGTTGTGATGGTCTGCGCAGGCTGTACGGACATGATGCCGGTTGACGATGTGATGATGCTCATGCGTCCGTCACCCTTGTGAGACTGCCCTTGAGTCCTGTGGCTCTACGGCTTTTGCCGAACGTTGCGCTTGGGCCATTTGTTCAAGTTGCTTGATCAGTTCAGCAATGTCCACATCTTTAGGAACATTCAGTTCTTCAATGCTTTCACCACGAGATAGGCGCTGTGCCAGCTCAGAGAAATTGACTTGGTAGCTTGATGAATTACCGCTTGAATAGTTGCGATCTTGCGGAGAATAGGTTTCTTTCGCTACAGTAGCCCCGGTAACTGGTGAAGCATTTGCAACAGCAGCGATGAGCTTCATGGAATTGATTGCGCCACCACGACTCCCGTTAAATTCACTTCCGGCATATGTGGGAAGTTGTTTTTGCTGAAAATCCCATTGATTGTATTTTGCGTCTTGATTTATCCCCTTGCCATCAGGGCCAAATTCTACTGAGCCAGATATATATCCGAAATTGACTTGTTCGTAAGTCAGAAGTTTTGCGTCGATAAGCCCTCTGTAAAGAGTGAGCATATCATTGCGGCTGGCATCTTTAACATTGATATCTTTTACTATCTCTTTAAATTTATCATAATCATCCTGACTTAGAACGCCACCCAATACCCCGTTTTGGCTGGTTTCTTTCCCTACTTTTACGGTAAATCCCTCATACTGTTTGGGATCAAGCAGTGAACGGTTCGCGTTGAGTGATAAATTGCCCAGTGCATTTGATAACGGGTTAATTGATGGCATGGTCTATGATTCTCCCTTTGAGTTGCCATGACGCGATTTTGATAGAACTGGGGAGCAGACGATGGCTCCCCAGTTCAGCTTTATTAAATCAATCAAGTGCCAGGGATTGTGAACAGTGGCATACGACCTTCCATACGCCAGTTACGTACTTGAGATGTACCTACGTTCTCGATGCGATAACGGTATTGGCCGGTAGCACTGGGTACGAAGCTCCGATTAACAGTTCTTGCTCCATTACTGGTGGTCGAAGACACGAGAGACCACGACGAACCAGAACGTCGCTCAATGATATGGGCGATCCTGCTCGTCGGGTTGTTGCCGGAAAGGTCTTCAAACTTGAACGTCACCGAGCCAATGCACGAGATGCTGAACTCATACACGTTCTGAGAATCACCTGCAGAAAGGCTTGCCCCGCTGCTGGTGATGTTCATATAAGCGCATGCAGCAGCCGCCATGTTGCTGGTACTCAGCAACAATGCCGCGAATAGCGAGAAGAACAGTTTTTTCATACGATACTCCTTGTGGATGAAATAGCTGAATCCCCTTCGCCCTCGTTCGGCACGGAAAGCTGGTGAAGGGTAACTTCTATAACGGCAGGAAATGAGAATTCTTTAGCTTTTCTTGACTGTTTTTTCTGCAATTTTTGCGTGATTTTTTGCCGTCGCCCACGTTCAGGGCACCAGAACATACCCTGCCTGCAACCCTTGTACTTCAATGCCCTCAGTGATTGCCCGTCCTGGTACAACCGGAATCTTCGATGGCGCTGTATCTGCGGTGGCGCGGAACATGACATAAGTTGAACCGTCACTGTCCGTCGTCAATGCCTGTGGCGGCACCACGATGCCCTGCTCGTTGCGGTAGAGGCTGACCGCCAGCCGGGCGCTCATACCCAGCCTGACCTGCGCGGCTTCGGTCTGCGGCGTATCGACGGCAATCACAATGTCGTAGTGGGCGGCTGCGCCGGGGGCATCCGCCGCGTTGCCCTGTACCGCGATGGCGGCAATACGGCCTGTCAGCGTTATCCCGGCGAAGCCATCGCCCGTGATTTGCACGGGCATGCCCTCGCGTAGCTGATGCAGGTCGGTTTCCTCTACGCGGGTGAGTACCTGGATGCGATCCAGCCCGATTACGGTCAGCAGTGGCGTGCCTTGCGTGACCTGTACGCCAGCCTGCGCGATAAGCGCTTTTCCGCCCTCGGGCACCGATGGACGCGCCACCACGCCAGGAAATGGCGCTCTAAGCACGCGCCGTTCGCTTTGCGCCGTCACGGCCTGATAGCGGGCTTGTGCGTTGGTCAGCTCCATCTCGGCAATCTTGCGTTCTTCGCCCTGGCCGCGAGACTCGGCGGTACGCAGTTCGTCCCGGGCGGCAAGCAGGTCTTGCTGCTGGGTGCGTACCTGCTGCGCCAGCGTATCAACTTCCATGCGGGCCACGATCCCACGCTCGAACAACGCCCGCGTGTCTCGCAGGTTGGCCTGCGTGGCTTCCAACGTTGAACGAGCGGTCTGCACGGCGCGTCGGGCGCGTGACACTTCGGGGCTGCCGTCCCAGTTGCGCAGTTGATGGGCTTCCCGTTGTGCCTTGAGCAGTTCGGCCTGTGCCTGCCGCAACTGGATTTCGATTTGCGCCGGGTCAAGCCGCAGCAGTGTCTGGCCCGCCTCAACGGTTTGACCTTCCTGCACCAGCACGTCCCGAATGACGCCTTCAAACGGCGCGGACAGGGTTTCCTGCCGGGCAGCCTGGATGCGGCCCACCAGGCCCAGCTGCTGTTCCACCAACTGGGGCTGTACCTGCACCCATTGCGCTTGTGGTTGCTGGGGGATGCTGGCGTTGTCGGATTGCCAGAAGGCGGCGGAAGTCGCGGCTGTCAGCAACACGAGTAACGCCGAACGCATGGGGTGGCGGCGGACGTGTGCGATCAGTGGGTCTATCAAGCGATTTTTAATCATTCAGCGATATGTCCCAGCTTTCCAGTGTGGTGCCCAGCGTCTGATCGAGTTCGGCCTGCGCGTTCAGGTAGCTGATCAATGCGTTCAGGCGGGCGTTCTCGGCATTGCGCAGGTCGTTCTCGAAACTCAGCACCTGAAAGTTGCTGGAGCGGCCCACGGTGAGCTTTTCCCGTTCAATTTCCAGCTTGCGGCGTGAAAGGTCGAGCGCACGCTGGGCGATTTCGTACTGTCGCCAGCGGGTGCCAATATCGCGCACCGCATTCGCCACGTCGCGCTCCAGTTGCTGGCGGGCTTCGGCCAGCTGGATTTCCTGATTGCGCACGTTGACCTGGGCCTGTACCTCGGCCTGGCGCGTGCTGAGGTCGCCAATGGGGATTTCGACCTGGATGCCGACATAGTTTTCCCAGGTTCGTGCGGAACCGCTCAGGGTATTGCGGTCGCGTATCTGGCTGGCGCCGCCCACCAGAGAAACGTCCCACAGGCGGTCATTACGCGCTACGGCAAGATTGATGGTGGCCTGTTCGCTGTAGATGAGTTGAGAGAGCCAGGCGGGTTGCAAGGCTTCGGCTTGCCGGAGCGCCTCAGCGGCATTGACGTCCACGCGCCGCGCCTGCAGTGCCTCGGTGGCGACTATCGGCGTATTCAGATTCAGGGCGAGTAGCTGCAACAGGGCAAGCCGTGCGGTATCCGTCTGATTGCGGGCCTCTTCATAGGCCAGTTCCTGTGAGGCGACTTCGGCCTCTGTCTGCACGATTTCAAACTCGGCCATGCGTCCGGCAGCGATCATGGCGCGGTTGACTTCAAGCAACTGACGGGCGCGTTGCAACGATTCCCTGGAAATCTTCAACTGCTCCTGTGCCTGCAGCAGGGTGCGGTAGGACGCAATCACTTGCGTGATGGTCTGCGAGACAGTGGATTTCAGGTTGAGCCGGTTGGCCTGCTCGGATAGCCGCGCCAGGCGCACCGGTGCTGTCGCAATATCCTTGCCTGCGCCGCGTAACAACGGCTGGATCAGAGAAATGTTGGCCCCGTCATTGCGTGACAGCCCGGCCTGGTCGGCCTGCGTATGGCGGTACGTCCAGCCCAGGCTTACGCGGGTGCCATAGGGCGTCAGCAATGTGGTTGTGGGGGTTACGGTGCTTTCCCGGTAACGGTCATCCTGATTCCGGCTGGAAAGATAGCCGCCGCTGAGCACCAGTTTGGGTGTGAAGCGGTCTTCCGCCACGCGCAGGTCGAATTTCTGGGCAATGCGATCGAGATAGGCGCTGCGGATGGCGCGGTTGTCGCGCAGCCCCAGATAGATCGCGTCGCTCAGGGTCAACTCGATGGTCTCGGCATTGAGTGAAATGCTGGCCGTCGTCGATGATGGCTGACCCTGGCGGGTCGCCTGGGATGGGCGCAGCGCCCCATCTGTCCTCGCCTGCGCAACGACAGGGGCCATCAGCATGAGTGCGATGAGGATAGACACTTTACGCATCACGCAACGCCTGTACCGGGGTGAGGCGCGCAGCCGCCATCGCAGGCGACAGCCCGAAAAACAGGCCGGTTGCGATGGCGCTGCCAATACCGAGCGGCAATGCCGCCGCCGAGAATGAGAAGTCAGACCAGCCCGAGTAGTGAACGAAGGCCCAGGCCATGATCAGGCCAACAGCCGCGCCAGCCAGTGCCCCGGTGGCGGCCAGTACAACCGCTTCCAGCAGGAAGAGCCTGGCAATGTCCCTGGGGCGAGCGCCGAGCGCCATACGCACGCCTATCTCACGGCGGCGCTCGGCGACGTTCATCACCATGACATTCATGACGCCGATGCCGCCGACCAGCAGGGCGATACTGCCCAGTCCTGCCAGCAGCCAGGAAAACAGGCGTGACTGTTTCGCCATGCCCTCAAGCAACAGTCGGGGAATTTGCACGTTGACCTCATAGCCGGGCATCCTGCCTTCCACCCATTGCTGCAGGGCGGGGGAGGTTTGCACCAGCGTTGCGCCGTTGGGGTTGCGGGCCAGTACGCTGGTGATCTGCGGACTGGGGATGATGCGTCGCATGCCTTCCAGTGGCAGCAAAATGGCGTCGTCCGGCGGGGCGGGAAGCAATGGGTTCTGGCCTGCGGGTTGCAGGATGCCGATCACCTGAAACAGATAACCGCCGATCTGAATGCGGTCGCCGGGCTGGGCATGGATGCCTGCGTTTTCCCACGCCGCTGCGACATTCGCACCCAGCACCGCATGGGTACTGTGCGTATCGAACTGGCTCAGGAAACGCCCCTGCGCCAGTTGGAGATCCAGCACGCCGGGCAGGTCGGCATTGCTGCCCAGTATTGTTGTACTCAGAGCATGGCCTTTAAGCCGGGCGTCACTACTGGTCAGGATGAGAGGAGCTGCCGCTGTAATGTCGGGGATGGCCTGGCGCAACGCGGCGGTATCCAGTGTGGCGACGTTCGGTAACGCCTCGCTGCGGCCGCTGCCGGGGATCTGCACGTTTGCCACAAGCAGATCGCTGCCCATCCCCTTGAAGACGTTCATGGCTTCACGTTCGGCGTTGTGCCCGATGTTCAGCAGGGCAACGACGGCCATGCAGCCCACGGCGATCCCCAGCAGCGCCAGAACGGCACGGCGACCGAGCTGGCGCAGATTCTCCACGGGTTCGCGCACCAGGTGCAGCCATGAGGGGCCGTAGCCATGCGATGAGGTCAGTGTGATGGCAGCACGTCTAGGCATGTCCCGCTTCCTCGATCCGGCCATCGCGGACTTGAATGCAACGAGCCATGCGATCGGCAATCCCGGTATCGTGCGTCACCACAACCAGGGTCGTGCCGCGTTCGCGGTTCAAAGACAGCAGCAGCCCGATGATGTCCTGCGCCGTCTGGCTGTCGAGGTTGCCGGTGGGTTCGTCAGCCAGCAGCAGCGAGGGTTCGCCGACAAGGGCGCGGGCTATCGCGACACGCTGGCGCTGGCCGCCCGACATATCGGCGGGTCGATGGTGGCTGCGGTTGCTCAGGCCGACGCGCTCCAGTTGCGTCAGGGCAGCCTGGCGGGCTTGCGGCTGGGGGATGCCGCGATAGAGCAGCGGGAGTGCCACATTGTCGAGCGCATCGAGCCGTGGCAGCAGGTTGAAACTCTGGAATACGAAGCCAATGATCCGATTACGCGCGATGGCGCGTGATTCGGCATCGGCGTTGGTCATGTCTTCGCCCGCGAGCAGAAC
Organism: Pseudomonas sp. NY15364; assembly: GCF_048068235.1. NCBI lineage: Bacteria > Pseudomonadati > Pseudomonadota > Gammaproteobacteria > Pseudomonadales > Pseudomonadaceae > Pseudomonas > Pseudomonas sp. NY15364. The sequence goes on from NZ_JBLUPX010000019.1 coordinate 22,612, forward strand.
ACGCCCCGAAGTCGGTTCATCCAGCAGCCCGATGAGGTTGAGCAGCGTGCTTTTCCCTGAGCCAGACGCACCAACGATGGCGCAACTTTGGCCTGTGGGGACAGAAAACGACACATCATACAAAACCGCCTGACTGGACGCGCCCGTAGCATAAGCATGCGTAATATTTTCCAGGCGAATCAAATCGGTGTCGTGAACTCTCTGCATCCTCTCTCCAGATGATTTTGCCGTCCCCTTGCCTGTGCTGTCGCAGCAGACGATGATGTTTCTGGGCTTATGATTTCTGGTTATTTGTTAGTCGTTTTGTTAGTTGTTCCAGCAAGGATTCAAGTTCATCTTTATGTTGTGATGACTCTGTGCTTTTAGCCTCCTGTATCCAGCCCTGCAACTGCATGTCATAGCCTTTGGGAAGTTGGGACTCTTCAATGGCGGGTAGAGATTTATAGTGGTCAAGAACTTCCTGGTGGGTCTCTGCAGATATTTTGCCTGTACGGTTGTAGTCATCCATCATTTTGGCAACAACCTTTACGCGCCACTGATATTCCTGATCATCCGCTTCTGATAAAGCCGCACGGCGCTCGTTGACAGTGAAGGCGCCGCTGTCGTCGTAAGCGATTAGTGCAAGTTGGTCGCGTGACATACCTTTGAATGGATTGCTGCCTTGGCCGTTGGTAAAGGCAGTTGCCTGTTTTGCTTGTGCAAGTCGTTGTGAGTCGTCGGAGTTCGGGACTTCTGCATCATGAATAGCTTTGTTGCGTGTATAGCTTTCACCATAAAGCTCATGAGCGGTCGATTGGGCAATAGCTGCAAGTCCGTCACGATTGGTGATGGCGTCTCGTGTTTCGGCTCGAACGGCGGCATCATTAAGCAGGCGTGATAGCGATGAAACCTGCATTGTTGCACTGTTGGGAGTGTTGATTATCTCAGAGGTCTGAGAGTATGTTGTTTCCCCAGTTTTATTAACAAAACTGCGTTCGCTTACTTGAGTTTGTTGAGGCGTGGTTGTGCCAAGTTGATTAATGCTATTCATATAGCGTCCCGTAGGAATTGTAATCTGCATTGCGCTTTCAGAAAGAGGGGCGACCAGTTACATATGCCGGGTCGCCCGTTGTCAGTTACTTCATCGTGAATTCAACCGTCCACGAGTAGTTTGACAAATTCTGCGATTTGATGGTGGCGGTGCAGACTGCCCCACCGCTAGCGGTTGCAGTTTTGTTCCATTTCGGAATTTTAGTTGGGCCGCCAGGTAGCAGAGCGCCGCCCGAGATTTGATTTACGAAGGTTGTACCGAAGACGCAGGTCTTACTGCCTATGGTATAGCGCACGGTTGCTGCGTTGGCATCGGGGCTGATGATATTTTGCACAACGTATGTGTCAGCACCTTGAGGCTGCACTGTCGTTTTTGGCTTAGGGCTTGCATTGGTGTTGGTACTCACCTCATTATTGGTGACGACCTTGTAGGTGGCCTCTTGAGTGCTGAGGTTTTTGAATGTTACGGTCACTGGCGGGCCAGCAAATGCAGCGCCAGCGGCACACATCGTCGCAGCGGCAAGAGCAGCCGACAGCATGGTTTGTTTGATCTTCATATACGATCTCCTTCAGTGGTATTGAACAATGTATCCGTGCAGGGTTTGTGTTCGCCCGTCCGGTATTGCAGCACTTCGTTGTGCGATTCCATGCGGCAATTCTGCTTTATCTTGCCTGCGTTGAAACGTCTTCTCGTGGATTCTTATTCAATGCAGGCTGATAAAATTTTTGTATAAGTTCCCTACGGGTTAACGGCTACAAATGAGAATTCTTTAGGGTTGGATTGCGTTATTTTTGTGCTGCTCGGGCTTCTGCTGAATTGCAGTGTCCTTGTCAGTGAAAGAACGTCCATGGCGGGACAAACCAGGCAACATTGCCACTATGAAGGTTGCTTCGCCTGGCACCATGACCTGAGGCAGCACCTACAAGCTCTTCTTGGCTGGAGCAGGGACGCGGAGTGGTAGATGCAGGCTGGGGCGGTGCTTCTTGTTCGGCATCAGTCACCGCATGGTTGCTGCTGCCCAGGGGCATGCAGGCAATGATCGGGTAAGATGAAGAGACGATATGACCAAAAAACAAGCACTTGAAGCGGTGTCGTGAGAAAGCGCTTGCCAAGACAGCAAGGGTAGTACATAATCCAGTCCGTCAAGCAGAGCGGTGTACCAAAAACCTCTGTTGAATCAATAGGATAGGGATCGACGGGGAAACCCGTTTCCCGCTCCAGTTTTACACGAGTCGCCAAGGCGGCTCGTTTGCTTCATGGCTGAGTTGCAGAGTGGTTATGCACCGGATTGCAAATCCGTGAACGCCGGTTCGATTCCGACCTCAGCCTCCATACATAAAAAAGCCCCAAGTGATTGATTTACTTGGGGCTTTTTTGTTTTGCATGTAGAACCGCTTGCGGTAGGATGTCGGTCTACGAAGCGATTTATCACCGGTTTTGCCTAAAAGGTGGAGATTGGGTGGAGATTGGGGTGGATTTTTGATTGGTAGGTCGGATTTTTAGGTCGAGTAGAGCGCCTGTGACTCGTTCGATTGCAAATCCGTGAACGCCGGTTCGATTCCGACCTCAGCCTCCAATTTAAAAGGCCTCGTAGATCCATGATTTACGAGGCCTTTTTCATTATCCCTGATGTGCTTTGGCATACCTTGCGAGGACAGGGAGGGCTGTATATAGTCCGGTCCTTCGCACAGCGCTACCGCCCGAATGGCGAAATCGGTAGACGCAGGAGACTTAAAATCTCTCGCCAGTAATGGCGTGCCGGTTCGAGTCCGGCTTCGGGCACCAATGACATGATTTCAGATGTTCCCATATGACTCTGAAACCCAGGAAAACCGGCCTCTGTAGCCGGTTTTTTTGTGCCCGTATGTTCCCGCATGCGTCTGTACATATACCTATTTTAGGTATACGTTTGGGTATACGTCGGTTCGATTGAGGATCGTATACCCATGGCACGCACCGTAACTCCGCTCTCTGACGCCAAGTGCGAGGCCGCCAAGCCGCGCGAGAAGGATTACACCCTGTTCGATGGCCAGGGCCTGTTCCTGCTGGTCAAGGCCAACGGCAGCAAGGTCTGGCGCTTCAAGTTCACCAGGCCGAGCGGGAAGGGCGGGCTGGCCACCTTTGGCAGCTATCCTGCCCTGAGCCTAAAGGCTGCCCGGGTGCGTCGTGCTGAGGCGCTGGAGCTATTGGCTAATGGCATAGACCCCATCGAGAACGCCAGGCAGGTGAGGGCAGCGGCAGTCGCTGCAACCACCAATACCTTCAAGGCTGTTGGCCTGGAGTGGCACGCAGCAGGCGCCCGCAAGTGGTCGAAGGATCACGCCGCCAAGGTGCTGACCCGTCTGGAACAACACCTGTTCCCGGTACTGGGTGATCGCTCTGTCGCTGACCTGAAGGTGCGTGACCTAATCCAGCCCCTCAAGTCCGCCGAGAAGAATGACCACCTCGAGCTGGCCGGTCGGCTGCGTCAGTACATCGACGGCATCATGCGCTACGCCGTTCAGCATGGGCACATCGACAGCAACCCAGCTCGTGACCTACAGGGCGTCACTGCCACGCGTAAGGCGGCGCACAGGCCCGCATTGCCCCTGGAACGCTTGCCCGAGCTGCTGCAGCGTATCGACGACTACAAGGGGCGCCCGCTGACCCGGCTGGCCGTAGGGCTCACACTGCTGGTCTTCATCCGCTCCAGCGAGCTGCGCTTTGCTCGCCGCCAAGAGGTCGACTCACACAACAGCCTGTGGACGATCCCGGCCGAGCGTGAGGCTATCGATGGCGTGAAGCACTCCAGCCGCGGCGCCAAGATGCGCACGCCGCACCTTGTGCCCCTGAGCCGCCAGGCCCTGGATCTGCTGGCCCAGGTCGATCAGCTGTCCGGGCGCTATGAGCTGCTGTTCCCAGGTGACCACTACCACCACAAGCCAATGAGCGAGAACACCGTAAACGCTGCACTGCGCCGCATGGGCTACGACACCAAGGCCGAGGTCTGTGGCCATGGCTTCCGCGCTATGGCTTGCTCTGCGCTGGTTGAGTCGGGTTTGTGGAGTCGGGAGGCCGTTGAACGGCAAATGAGTCACCAGGAGCGCAACAGCGTGCGCGCTGCCTACATTCACAAAGCGGAGCACCTGGAAGAGCGCCGGCTGATGGTGCAGTGGTGGGCAGACTATCTCGATGCCAACCGGAAACAGCACGTCACCCCCTACGACTTCGCCCATCCGGCCGCCGAGGCCGGCAATGTGCTGGAGCTGTTCAGGGCATGAGTAAACGTCATGGCAGCCCCACAAGGCTCAGTGTGCCGCAGTTTCATCATCTGCAATGCCTCACTGAGGAAAGCCTGGCGCAGTTGATTGAGCAGTTTCGGCCGCTGATGGACACTCTCGAAATAGAGCGGCTTGGGTGGCCCGGCAATATCTCCATTCATGCTCGCCGTGTAGTAGCCGTGGCACAGCTCTGCTCCGACGCTTTGGCTACAAAACAGCCTATCGAAGAAGCCATGAACCTTGCTTACACACTTGCCAAGTCTATCGGTGATGCTAACGCTCTGCTTGCGGTGTGGGGTGGCCTCCAAGGCCGGAAACAGGAAAGGCAGAAACGCGCTGCCGGAGGTGCTGCCAGTCATGCTGAGACGAATGCAGCCAAGGCCAAGGCGATTGAGGAGTGGTTGGCTGGCGTACCTCATAAGCGAGGAGACAAAAAGGCTTTTGCATATGCTGTGGCTGCAGAGGCGGGGGTTGATCAGCGCACGGTCTATGACGATTGGCTAAGTCGTAAGTCGATTGAGGCATTCCAAGAAGGCAACTGAATTACCCGGTCCGCTAGTGGACCGGGTTTTCTGCGTTTTAGCTCGCGCATAGTTTAGGCATCGGCAAGCAACTGAGGACACGCCGATGCAAAACCCCAACTATCAAAACTCAACACACCAGGCCTCTGGTGTAGAGCAGATGCTGAGCTTCAGCGAAGTCTGCAGCCTGCTGCGCAAGTCACGCTCCGGGCTGTACAAGCTGATGGCCAGCGACTCCAACTTCCCGAAGCCCATCAAGGATGGCCATGCTCGCTCGGCCCGGTCTTACTTCGCGGCCCGGGAAATCGCCGCGTATCAGGAAGCCAAGCTGGCCGGGAGGGACGCAGCATGATACCGCTTGCACTTCCTCTCGCTCAGGGCTATGGTTTGCGTGTCGCAGTAAATCCTGTGACCGACCTTGGCCGGTCGAGAACCTCTAGGCGCACAAGCGCCCACCATCCGATTGCAGGCGCTTTTTTTGTGCCCACAGCATCGTGTTATGGCGGCTGTGCGTGGGACACCTTCGGGTGTGCCGGGTGCCTAGAGTCCCGGTCGGCCAACCTGCGTACAGCTGTCACCATTCCTCGCTTGGCCGCGAGCGGTGACGGCTCCTTAACTCTAGGAGCTCCGCCCATGAAACACGCCCTCAATCCGTCCGCATCCCATGCCGCTGCGTGGAAGGCTCGTGCCTTCGCTGCTTTGCGTGGCAATTCCTCCCTGTCTGTCCGCCTGGCTCGCTACAACGAAGCCATGCAGCGCGCTCGCGCCTTGGAGTCCGTAGGGGGTGTGAAATGAACGCAGTTACCAATCAATCCGTCATTGCTGAAGCTATCGAGGCTGCGCAAGTCAAGGCGCCCCTGAATGCGTCCCTGAAAGGCGAAATTGAATCCATCAGCAAGGCTATCGACAAAGCCGGCCAGGCCGTTTGCGGCATCGCCCAGGTCTTGCAGGCTGATTTGATAAGCAGGGCATCCGGTGACGACTGTGAGCCGCTGAGCGACTTTACGAAGGGCTGCCTTTTGAGCGGGCTTGAACTGCTATCCCAAGTGCTTTGGGATCGGAGTGAAAAGTTGGAGAGGATCGCAGCGGAAGGGAGGGGCCTGTAATGAAAACTCGCAACCAAAAGACCGCCAAGCAGGCTACGACGATCCAAAACCGTTTCCACGCATTCGCTGGTGATACCAAAGAGCACCCGATGTTCTCGGTAAATGCCGGTGTTCCGGTCGACTCTGCGCTGGAAACAGCGTCGTGCCTTCTCTACACCGTCAAGCAGCTGCTGACTTCAGCTGCGGATGATGGCGGCATGGACTGCAATCAGAGCGCCGCGGTTCTGATTCTCGTCACCCAGGCTAAGGCCGCTCTCGATGCGGCCTGGGAAGGTATTGACGATGGCGAAGACCTGCTGCTGAAAGCTCAGGCCGGGGAGTAACCACCATGACTATTCAAAACGGCGCCCATGCGCTGATGGGATCGGCTTGCCTGGAGAAAGTGCTGGGCCGCCTGGATAAGGTCAAAGCGGCAGGCTCCGGACGCTGGAAAGCCTGCTGCCCTGCCCACGATGACAGGGACCCTAGCCTAAGCATCCGCGAGGCCGAGGACGGCAAGGTGCTGATGCACTGCTGGGCCGGCTGCACCACCCGCGACATTCTCACGGCGATCGGTCTGGAGCTGCGCGACCTGTTCCCCGGCGACAAGCCGGCGCGCCGAGGGCCGAGCCGGGCCGCTGTCGAGCATGAGCGTACCGTCTATCAGATCGGCCTCTCTATGCAGCAGACCGGATGCCGACTGAGCATCGAGGATCAGGCCCGCTTCGAGCTGGCCAAGCAGCGCCTGGGGGTGACTGCATGAGCGGCGGTGATCGATTTGCCAAGGAGTGGGAAGGTGTCAGTACTCTGCCCAAGCCTGCATGCGCGTCAGCCTGGCGTGCCAACCTTGTGTCGGCCGCGACCATCACCCCGAAGGCAGCGCAGTGGCTTTGGCCACAGTGGTTGCCCAGGGGAATGCTCACCATCCTGGCCGGTGCCGGCGGTGATGGAAAAACCACCCTTACTCTGGGCCTGATCGCCACCATGACCAGCGGTGGCCGCTGGCCGGACGGTACTCACTGCAGCGAGAAGCAGAACGCGGTGATCTTCTCCAGCGAGGACTCTGCCGAGCACACCATCATCCCTCGCTTGATCGCCGCCGCCGCTGACTTGAGCCGCGTATTCATCATGCAGGGCCGTATCAACGACCTGGGCGAGCAGGAGCCGTTCGACCCTTCACGTGATTGCGACCTGCTGGCGCGGGAGATGGAGCGCATCGGCGGCGCCGGCCTGATCATGATCGATCCCATCGTGGCAGCGGTGAGCGGCGACATGCACCGCGCCAACGACGTTCGCCGGTCGCTGCAGCCTCTGGTGAACCTGGCGGAGCAGCATGGCGCCGCCGTGGTGGGCATTTCGCACTTTTCCAAGGGCAGCCAGGCCAGCAGCCCCGCCGAGCGCGTGCTGGGCAGCCAGGCATTCACCGCCCTGGCGCGCATGGTGCTGGTCAGTGCCAAGCGTGAGGGAGAGGAAGACCGGGTGCTGGCGCGAGCCAAGTCGAACATCAGTGCCGACGACGGCGGCTGCACCTACATGATCGAGCCGACCACCATCGACGGCGGAATCGCGACCGTGCGTGCAACCTGGGGTGACGTGATCGACGGCAGTGCCCGGGAGATCCTGGCGGACGTTGAACAACTCAGCCTCGATAACGATCCCGACGAGGACGATCCGACCGAGGTGCTACGCCGGGTTCTGAGCGCCGGCCGGATCGACGGGAAAGAGGCGAAGCGGACGATGGCCAATAATGGCTTTTCGGCCAAACAGGTGCGATCTGCACGGGAGAAACTGGCCGTCGAAATCGTCCGCGAGGGCTTCGGCAAGGAGATTATCTCCTACTGGTCGCTGCCTGCATTCGTGCCCAAATCTCCATTCGTGCCCTCCGAAACCCATTCGTGCCCACTCTCAGGAGAGGGCACGAATGAGGAAAAAGGGCACGAATGGGCAAATGAGCCTCCTCCCCTGAGCAGCCACCCAGTGCCGCCAGCCTTCGATGAATCGGATGCGGAGGCACTGTGATGGCCGCTATCGACTACCTCACCGAAAAGGGCTTTTCGGCCAAGGTCTCCGGCAAGCATCTGGTGGTTTCCCCTGCCAGCCGCCTCACCGATGACGTGCGCAAATACATCAAGGCCCACCGCCTGGAGCTACTCGCTGAACTGGCCGCCAACGACGGCCAGGAGCGCCGATCCCATTGGCAGATCACACGGGGCGGGAACCCCCTGTGCGTGATGATCACCGAGCCAATCACCCATGCCGAGGCGCTGGATGCAGCGCGCTGGCGCTGGCCGGATGTGGAGGTGCCCCGTGACTGATCCCCTCAAAGAAGAGGTACTGTCTGCTCTCCAGCGCATGGGGGTGACGCCACTTCTCGGTGGGCTGGTTCCAGAGCCTGCTGTAGCTGACTTGCTTGGCTACGCCCAGAGCTATCTCCGCCGGTTGGCTGCTGCTGGGCAGGCGCCAATACCTTTCGTCCGCAGAGGTAACAGGCGCTTCTACAAAGTCGACGATATCTGTCTGTTCGTCACCAAAACCGTCGGATAACGACCAAGTTAGACGCTGACCTGCGAGCCAGTGGTTCGTAGGGTTATCCCCATAGCCAGGTACGCCGGGCGCTACCTGCTTACACCACGCTTCGCGCTGGTGGGTCACCGACATGCCGGGCGCTGTCGGTGGCTCTTCCTTCTTCTCCCCATGCACAAACACCGGAGCCAATCCGATGGCACAGAAAAACGAATCACGCTGGGAACGCCTGCGCGCTCAAGCCGCCGCCGGTAACGGCCCATCGCCCACCGATTCCCGCGTACTTGCCACTATCACCGAGGAAATGACCGAAATGGATAACGACATTGGCCAAATGGCCGCCGTTATGAAAGCCCACAACGACACCCTGGCTAACCATCAGGAAGGTCTGAAAAATTATGGCGAGAAGCAGCTTGAGCTGCAGGCGCGCCTGCTGGAACTGGAGCAAAAAGCGGTCGGTAGCGGCTTCGCTTCCGCTACCCGCGGATCCGCCGAAACCAACAGTGTCATCGCTGCGCACGTCGCTGGCTCTGAAGGCATTGCCGCAGTCAAGGCAGGGCAAAAAACCAGCGGCCGCATCACTCAGCAAGAAGGCGTGAAAGCAGCGCTCACCAACCCAGGTCGCGGCAATACCGATAGCAACTCCTTTCCCACTGCGCCACAGCGTGCTCCTGGCATTGTCGGTGTGCCGACTCCGGCTCTGACCCTGCTGGATGTTCTGCCAATCCTTCCGGTGGAGAGCTCGACCTATGAGTATGTCCACCTGGATGACTTCCTGAGTGGCGCTGACTATCAGGAGAAAGAGGGCGATGAGAAGGCCGAAGGCGAATTGCCAACCGCCTTGAAGCGCGCGGAAATTGCGACCATTGCCGCTTGGCTTCCTGCCAGTAAGCAGGTGCTGGACGACAACAGCGAACTGGAAAACCAGATCGGCATGCTGATGAGCACTGGCGTACGCCAAAAGCTCGAGCGCGAGCTGATTGCTGGCGCCGGCGGCCCGGGAGAGATCGAGGGGCTGATCAGCCAGGCGCTGCCGCTCGTCTCCACCATGCCACATGCAGCCGACCGCATCGGCGAAGCCATTACCAGCCTGAAGGCGCGCGGCTGGGCGCCGAGCGCAGTGATCATGAATCCGGCGGACTGGTTCCAGATCGCCAGTGAGCGAGCGGAGACCGGCAACGGCCAGTATGTCCTGGGCAGTCCACGCGACCCTTCTCCGCCCAGCCTGTGGGGTGTGCCGGTTGTGGTGACTGTTGCGATGCCTGATGGTCAAGCCCTAGTGCTGGATACCGCAACGCTCGCCCTTCTCGATCGCCAGGAGGTGACCGTAGAAGCCAGCCGCCACGACGGCAGCAACTTCCGCCGCAACCTGGTGACGATCCTGGCAGAGCTGCGTGCCGGCCTGGCTGTGTATGCCCCCACCGCGAACCTGCTGGTCGAACTCAACTCCACTGGCGGCTAACCCCACTCATGGCCTGCCGTCGGCGGGCCATCTCCAGATTTAAGCGGAAACGAATCATGAATGAGACCAATGAAGCCGTCACTGCCCCGGTGGGCGTAGTCGCAGCAGATGCCGATCACACCAACATCGAGGACACCATCCAACTTCTCAGGAAGTGCCGCGTCTTGATGTATCGAGCAGGTGCCCGGGCGTTGCTCAATCAACGGATTGATGAACTACAGGAGAAGGGGCTGAGCCCCGCGGGTGTGCTGGAAAGCCTGCGCAACGATCCTCCGATCCTGGATCCCAGCTTCTGACAGGGGGCAGGGCAAAACCTCACGATCTTGGCAGCCTCGAACGACGGGGGGAGCCAAATTTCCATACCCGCGAAAAATGAAATTCAGGAGTTTCCCATATGAACGAGCTACAGATCCTTTTTCCAGCAGCAACCCGCATCAAGGTCGGACGCCGCTGGGTCTCTATCCGCCCGGTTGAGTTCCGTTCCTTCGATGAGTTCGGTACCGCCTCGGCTGAACTGCTTGCGCTCCTGGCCAAGGGCGACTTGTCGCAGATCTATAGCTGGTCAAAGCGTGCGGAAGTTGTTCAGGCCGTGCTGGCCAATTGCACCAACCTCACGAAATGGCGTATCGCACGGCTTCCCGTCACGGTTGGTGTTGAACTCATGCTGCACGTTATTGCGTTGAACTCGCGTTTTTTCGAGCAAGCCCTGGTCAACGCGACGGCGCTGTTGGCTGGGGCGACCTCGCCCAAAAGCTGATCCAGGCTGGTCATCCACCCGATGCCGTTGGTCGATACACCTTGGATCAGCTTCAGCTGTTTCTCGGGGCCATTGAGCGTGAAGGCATGGAGCGCGCCCGGGTGAGCCTTATAGCCGCACGGGCAGCCCATGCAAAAGCTGCAGATTTCAAGAAGATCCTGAAGGGGTTCGGCGGATGAGCAAGGTTAAAACGCAACTGATCGTTGAGGGCCAGAACAGAACTCGCAAGGCGTTCAATGAGGTCGATAACTCACTGACCAGCCTGAGCGGGAAAGCCAAGGCCGCCGGCTCCGCTCTGGCGGGCGCGTTCTCTGTTGGGGTAATGGCCAACTTCCTCAAGAATACCGCTGCAGCAGTAGAGCAGATGTCGAGGTTGGCTAGCCTTTCGGGGGCGTCGGCCGCTCAATTCCAGCGATGGGCCTATGCCGCGAAGTCGGTAGGGTTCGAGCAGGACAAACTGGGCGACATCTTCAAGGATGTGCAGGACAAGGTCGGGGACTTTCTGCAGACCGGTGGCGGCCCGATGGCCGACTTCTTCGAGAACATCGCGCCGAAGGTAGGCGTCACTGCGGAGAACTTCCGGAACCTGTCTGGCCCCGATGCCCTGCAGCTCTACGTCAACTCACTGGAGAAGGCCAATCTCAGCCAGAGCGAGATGACCTTCTATCTGGAGGCGATCGCCAACGATGCCGCGCTGCTGCTCCCGCTGCTGTCACAAAACGGTGCCGCGGCGCGCGCCCTGGGCGATGAGGCCGAGCGGCTGGGGCGTATTCTGGACGAAGAAACCACGGAGAGCATTCGCCGCTTCAACAGCTCGCTCCGCGACCTCAGCGGCGCTGGCCAGGGGCTGGCCAACCAGGTGACCGGGGTGGCAGCCGAAGCCATCAACGCCACCGGCGTGATCGACACTTTCACGGCTAGCGTCGACAGGATGTCAGGGGTGGTGAAGCAAGCCAACCAGGCGCAAGCGCCCGGCTGGCTCGACAAGTTTCTGGAGTATTTCCGGCTGCTCAGCCGGCCAGAGTTGACCGATGCAGCGCTGGGTTTTCTGACCTTCGGTTTCACCAAGAAGAGCGCCGGCGTCGCTGAGCAGGAGTCGGCGGCCGACGACCTCAAGAAGATCGAACAGCAGCGCGTTGCCGACTACACCGAGAGCGTCAACCAACTGAAGGCAAAGCAGACCGAAGCCGTCAGCAATGCAGAGGCAGCTCTCAAGGCCATGGTGGGGGCCGAGAAGGCTGCAGCCACGGAGCTGGAGGCAGCGAAAAAGGCGCAACTGGACACCCAGAAGCGCTACAGCGACGCGCTGGCCAAGGTCAATGCTGGCGCAGGCCCGGAGGCCTCGCTGATCGGCGTCATGTCGCTCAGGAACGCAGCGAATCAAGCGCTGCGCGCCGGCGACGTCGAGGGCGCCAAGGCGAACGCCCAGGCCGCCCTGGAGATGCTGCAGCAGTTGGCCGACGCGGGCGCGAACACCTACGGTTTTGCCGGCTTCATCAAGAGCCTGCAGGCCATCGAAGACCAGGCCGATCAGATCAGCGTCGACAAGGCGAAGAACAGTTTCGATGAGGTTCAGCAGAAGGCTATAGACCTGAAGGAACTGCTCGACAGCATCAGCACCACCGTGATCAGCGTGCAGATGGACGAGAAGGCTCTGGCCAAGGCTCGCGCGGACATCGAGGCGTTGAGCAAGCTGGCCGCGGGCGAAACCGTAGCCTCGTCAGCCGTGGCCGCGACGTCGGAAAGCAATCGCGCCGGCACTCCCAGGGCAGCAACTCCGCCGCCCAGCGCTGCGCCGATCCGGCAGGATGGCCACAACAGCTTCACCAATCTGCCGCCGGTCGAGGTTGAGGTGGTGCCAACGGGGATACGACAGGATGGGCCGAATAGCTTCACCAACCTGCCGCCTGTTCCCGTGGACGTGCTGCCCCAGGGCATTCGCCAGGACGGCGAGAACAGCTTCACCAACTTGCCGCCGTTGAGCGTTGACCTTCAGGTCGATCAGGAGGCATCGAGCCAGGCGCAGCAGCAGATCGCCGCGCTGGCGCAACAGTTCGCCGCGCAGTTGGTCATCCCGGTTACCCCAGTAGTTGGAGCCGCCGGAGCGCAACAGCCCGCCCAGGTGGACAAGTTCGCCACCGGGGGGATGGTGCGCGGCCCAGGCTCCGGCACCAGCGACAGCATCCCGGCCCTGCTGTCGAATGGCGAGTACGTTATCCGCGCCGCGGCGGTGAGCCGGCTGGGCCAAGGCTTCCTCGATCTCCTCAACCGCGGAATGCCAATTTCTCGGTTTGCGGATGGGGGATTGGTCGAAGCCTCCACGCTTGCAGGTGCAGCAGAACCGGCCTTCAAGAGCTTTGGCAGACTGGATATCGCTTTGGGCGATCAGGTACTGCAGACCTATGTGCAGCCATCGCCGAGCCTAGGGCAAGAGCTGAAGCGCGCACGGATGAAGTTCGGGAGTACTCGATTGCGCTAACACTCCCGTTTTTCCGGGTATGTACAGACCCCGCCCAGCGACACTGGCGCGGGGTCTTCTTGTTTTCGCTAGGGAGAACAGCGCGGATGATCTCCTGCAACGCAGGCAATCTCATCAATCAGGATGGCGCTGATCTGCGCCATCGTCTGCGTAACCAGGTCTGCCCCGAAAATCCCACTGTACAGTGGGATTTCCTCACTTTGAGGGGAGAGGGTGAAGGAAGGTGCGCGAGGTGGTTCGGCGCCCCAGGATTGCTCACTGCTTGGCGAGTGCGGCCTGGATCTGGTCGGCGTATGTCGACAGGTTCGAGAACTCCACCTTCAGACTGGTGGCGTCAGCACCAGAAGCTTTGGCCGCGATCACCTCCAGGGCTGCGGCCACAGCATAGGCGCGACGACGCGCAGCATCGTCAACGCCACCAGAGATTGAAGAATGAAGAACGCTCGCGGTGATTGTTGATTGAGACATAGCTGGTTCCTTACTGAGTTGTTGAGCTGCTACTCATAGAGGCACAGAGGCGCGATTGCAAGTTGCCATCTCACAAGCTGCATGCTCTGCCGGCCTGGCTGCAACCTTTTCAGTGAGCGCGTCGGCGCGCCCTGCGAGCACAAATGGGGAGGGCGGGGTAAAACCTCGCGGCCATTGGATGCCCGAACGACGGGGGGAGCCAAATTTTCGCGCCGTCAAAATTCGAATTTAAAAATTTGAGGTAGCGAGATGGCTGGAAAGCCAACCGGTCCGAAGTGAGTAGACAGCTTGAATACCCTAGCAGCAGGTCGATTTTAGCTGGGGCCAGTGCAAACGATTGCACCTGAAACGGAAAGCCCCGCGAGGACGGGGCTGAACGGTACTCAGTAAATCTTTGTCACAAGCACACCTTTCGGCACCATTGAGCCCTTGTTTGGGTCTTGTGTGTAAGTAACGGTTAAGTCGGCTTTGATATGTTGGTCACGCTTCGCCTTCGTCATGTCTACGCTAGGGTCAAATGAAAGCGCAAGCTTCTTCTTCGTGGCGATAGATGGGATGACGGCGATCCAGCCAGTATCTGAGTCTCTATTGAGCTTCCTGATGTCGACGTCAACATTGGAGTAATTCACTTCGAGATCTCCTGCGCTGAAATCAACCCTCTCTGGAGAGTCTGTTGCCGCGGCTTGCGATATCGTAACTGTCGCTGCGACTGCCTTCTCACCAGCATAAATGGCACCGCCATTCGCTCCTGCTGCTGGTTTAACAAAATCTATCGAAGCGGCGGCGATCTTCTTCTTATCCGCTTTCATTCCTGCCGCAACGGCATCGTCTATCTGTTTTTGCGTGGCATTGAACACGTCACCGCCTGCCACTATGACATTACTGTTATTAGCCGTAATGGATGGGGCATTCGTTCCTGAAAACTGGTTCACCAGTGTCAGCCCACTGGATACAACCACAAGCACAGCCGCTGCCGCAAAAGCCCCAGCCCCTGCTATTCGAGTCACTGAACCCATTTTTGTCGTCTTCAGCCAAGTTTCGAATTTCTTCTTCTCTTGAGCGGTCAGAAATTTAAGACCGAGCTCAAAAATCTCCTTAAGGCTACCACTTTCTATCTTGGAAACCTTGATCTCACAGCTGTCTATCTCTACACCGCTTAGCGACGAGAAGAATGCTGGGAGGGCAACGGAAAGCCTATCTAGAGATGACAGTGCCTTGACGATTACGGGTATCGGAACGGGGTATTTTGTGTCGTAGTAGAAAGCCAGAGGCATACTGACTTCGTACAAGCTCGAGAGGCTTCCGTTACTCAAAGCATTACTCCTATTAATGTTTGTTCGCGATTGGATCGATGCTCAGCCTTAAGGTGCAGCACTGGAGCACCTCACCGCATCGAGAACTGACCAGATTACTGCCCCATTATCTGGCGATATCGGCGCTGGTATTCCTCGTAGGACAGGCCGGTTTCCTGGCCGAGCTTCTGGAGTTGCTGCTGTTTCCATTGGTCGCGGGAGAGGGCACCCGGAGGGGTGGCGGATGGGGCCGCTGTGGGCGCGAATGAGCTGGCAGGGGCGTTCTGAGCACCGTCGCCGATGCACTGGTACTTGATCACGATCTGGCCGGCAACGCAGGAGCCATAGCCGTTGAACTGATGGCAGTTCTGCTGCTGGCCGCCAAACGACTCGGCATCCTGATAGCCCCAGACCTGGCACTTCGCCTTGGCGATGCTCTGGGCTTGGCTCCTGTTGACGACCGGCTTCTCGAATGGGGCGAAGTCGTAGGCCATGTCTACCGTACCATCCGCGCGACTACCGCCCATGGCGTAGAAGTCTTTCTTGGTGGCGCAGCCAGTCACGGCAGCAGTTGCGGCGAGAGCGAGTAGGGCGAGCGGGATGGCGCGCATGGCGACCTCCTTGTCAGGATCTTCGCGGCATTCTGCCACTACGAGATGCGCCCGGGATAGCAGGAACTGACCGGCCGGTACCTTTGGTTTTAGGTATACGTTTGGGTATATGGAAGGAATTATTGATCTGGAACTACCAGATTTCCTGGGCGCTTGAGTGGTGTTCTTCGAGTCCGGCTTCGGCACCATTGACATGATTTCAGATGTTCCCTAGTGGACCTGAAACCCAAGTAAACCGGCCTCTTTAGCCGGTTTTTTTGTGCCCGTATGTTCCCGCATGCATCTAGACGTGCTTCTGAGCCCTCAAGGTTTTACAGCCTTGAGGGCTTCGTTCTTTGCGTAGCCACTCTTGCCTGTCAGGTGCACGGCACAGCCTGTGTCGGCGCCTGCGCTGCTGCCATTGGCAATATCCATGGTCACTATCGAGAGCACTGATTTCTGTCTAGCGCTGCATCGGCCTAATGTTGAGCCCAACAGAGTTTGAGTTGGATTGGAGGTCATGATGTCCCGTATTGATGTGGTTTCCCTGGTTGGTAGTGCGGTGCCGGCTGAGCTCCGCTCCGACGGTCACATGGCGTGCTGGCTGGTGATGGTGGATGGCCAACCGAAAGCCGGTCCCTTCGCTTCCCGCGAGGCTGCGCTGGCTTGCCAGGCGGTCTGGATGCTCAGCAGCGCTATTCGTCGTGAGGGCGATTCGCTGCTGGCCTGATTCTCTGTTTTACCCCGCGCTCGCTCCAGCGCTCCCCTTGGCCCGCCTCTGGCGGGCTTTTTCTTGTTCGCCGGTTAGAATGGCGATCATTTTCCGAAGGGGCGCAGTGTGGCCAGGTGGGACATCTTCTGCAGCGTGGTCGACAACTACGGTGATATCGGCGTGACTTGGCGGCTGGCCCGGCAACTGGCGGCCGAGCAGGGGCATGCGGTGCGTCTGTGGGTCGACGAGCTGGGGGCGTTCGTACGCTTGTGCCCCGAGGCCAGCCTTGATGCTCAATGTCAGCATTGGAGTGGTGTCGAGGTGCGCCAGTGGGTAGAGCCGTTCCCTGCGGTTGAGCCCGCGCAAGTGGTGGTCGAGGCCTTCGCCTGTCAGTTGCCTGCGTCTTATATCGAGGCGATGACTCTCAGCGGTAAGCGCCGTTTGTGGCTGAATCTTGAGTATCTCAGTGCCGAGGACTGGGTCGCAGGCTGCCATGGCCTGCCATCGCCGCAACCTGGAGGCTTGCAGAAGTTCTTTTTCTTCCCTGGATTCGTGGAGGACACGGGCGGTTTGCTGCGCGAAGCCGATTTGCTGACGCGGCGGCGTGCCTTTCAGGCTGATGCGCAGGCGCAGCAGGCGTTCCTGCAGTCACTCGGGGTGGTGCGTAAGCCCGGGGCGCGGCTGATTTCTCTATTCGCCTATGAGAACGCAGGCCTGGCAGGATGGCTGGATGCACTGGCAGCCGATCCGCAGCCGACGCAGTTACTGGTGCCGCAGGGCAAGATTCTTGCCGATTTGCAGACCTGGCTGGGTGAAGGGCCGTTGTCGCCGGGTGATCACAGCAGGCGCGGTAATCTGCTGATCCATGTACTGCCTTTCGTGGCTCAGGGCGACTACGACCGCCTGTTGTGGTGCTGCGATTTGAATGCGGTGCGCGGTGAGGACTCCTTCATCCGCGCGCAATGGGCCGGTCGACCGCTGCTCTGGCACATTTACCCGCAAGAGGAGGGGGCACACTGGGACAAACTTGAGGCGTTTCTGGCGATCTACGACGCCGATCTGATGCCGGAAGCTGCCGCCGCTCAGGCTGAATTCTGGCGTGCGTGGAACACCGGCGATGGAATGGAAACAGCCTGGCCTGCGCTTCTCGCGGCATGGCCGGCACTGCAGCGACACGCCGAGCAGTGGTGCGATCAGCAGGCCGCTCGGTCGGATCTTGCCACGGCGCTGGAACAGTTTTACTTAAATTGGCTATCATACGCGGCCTAGATTTCTGTACCTCCCGCATATTTCGGATATCCGCATGAAAACTGCACAAGAAATGAGAGTCAACAGCGTGGCCCTGATCGATGGCCAGCCGTGGCTGATCCAGAAGGCCGAGTTCACCAAGTCCGGTCGTAACAGCGCCATCGTCAAGATGAAGCTGAAGAACCTGCTCAACGGTTCCAAGACCGAGACCGTCTACAAAGCCGACGACAAGATGGAGCCGGTGATTCTCGAGCGCAAGGAAGTGAACCTGTCCTACATCAGCGGTGAGGACTACGTGTTCATGGACCCGGAATACAACTCTTACGAGCTGCGCTCCGAAGATCTGGAAAGCGTTCTGCCGTTCATCGAAGAAGGCATGAGCGACGTCTGCGAAGCCGTGTTCTTCGAAGGCAAAGTGATCTCCGTTGACCTGCCGACCACCATCGTGCGTCAGGTTGTCTACACCGAGAACGCTGCTCGTGGCGACACCTCCGGTAAGGTGATGAAGCCTGCCAAGCTGCGCAACGGTACCGAGATCAAGGTTGCCGAGTTCGTCGACATCGACGACTGGATCGAGATCGATACCCGTGACGGCTCCTACAAGGGCCGCACCCAGGCTCCGGCCTGAGCGTAAGCTGCACGAGAAACCCGGCCTAGGTGCCGGGTTTTTTGTGCCTGATTTTCAGGGCGCTATCGCGGCTGAAGCCGCTCCCACACAGGCCTTACTGCTGCGGCATGGCCAGGCTGGCCTTTAGCGCCTGGTCCCAGGGTGGTGGAAAGCCGAAGCGCTGCTTCAGGAAACTCAGCAGCAGCCGTGTCCGTGGGCTGGCTTCGCGCTCCAGGCGCAGGGCGTAGATGCTCACCGGCTCGACGGGCGGCAAGCCCTGTTCGCAGAACAGCGGGATCAGCTCGCCGCGCTGCAGGTGATCGCTGCTCATCCAGGTGGGCAGGTGTGCCACGCCAAGGCCAGCGAGGGCGCTGAACAGCAAGGTCTCGGCATTGTTGCTGGTCTGACGCAAACGCTTGGGTTTGCACAGCTGCAATTTGCCGTCGACTTCGAAGCGCCACGCGTAGGGTGGGGCGAGGCTGTCCCAGTCGAGGCCGTCGTGTTGCTCCAGCTCCAGTGGGCTGCGTGGGATGCCGCGTCGACGCAGGTAGTCCGGGCTGGCGCAGACGATGCGGGTCATTGATGCCAGGGGCGTGGCGACCAGTCGGCTGTCCGGTAGCGGGCCGATGCGCACGACGATATCCACCTCGCCCAGGTGCTCGCCCTGCAGGTCGATGAAGCTGTCGATCAGCCGCAGTTGAACGTCCAGGCCGGGGTTGGCGCGCAGGAACTCTGCAATCGCCGGGGCCAGGTGACGCCTGCCGAAAGGCGAAGGGGCATCGATACGGATCATGCCTTCGGGTGCGCTGCTCAAGGAGACCGCTTCGGCGCGCGCCAGGTGCAACTCGGCGAGGATGCGCCTAGCGCGCTCAGCGAACGCCAGACCCGCCGGTGTGACGCGTACTGCATGGGTCGTGCGACTGAACAGACTGCTGCCCATGGCGCGCTCCAGGGCATCGATGCGGCGTGCCACGGCCGAGGGTGTGAGCGGGTGACGTCTGGCGGCTGCGGAGAAGCTACCGGTCTCCAGCACGTCGAGAAAGAGTTCCAGTTGGTCGGTCAGGGTATCGGGGTTCATGGCAGCCTGCTTGTGCGTATTAAGCAAAGCCATTGTGCGTTGCTGTGCGTTTCCGCGCTAGCCGTGACTGACTAACATGCGTCCTCTATCTGGAGGTGTCATGAATCTGTTCGACCTGTTGCTGAATCTATTGCTGGGTCTGGGTCTGGGAACATTGGGCGGCTTGTTCGGCATCGGTGGTGGGTTGATCGCCATTCCGGTGCTGGGCATTGTCTTCGGGCTGGATCAGCAGCTTGCTCAAGGGACTGCACTGGTCATGGTAGTGCCGAACGTGATGCTGGCGATCTGGCGTTACCATCAACGCAATCGCATCGATCTGCGCTATGCCCTGCTGCTCGGCGTTACCAGTTTCTTCTGCGCCTGGCTGGCCTCACTGTATGCGGTGGAGGTGGATTCGCGCACCATGCGCTGGGCCTTCGTCGGCTTCCTGCTAGCTCTGGCGGCCTACAACCTGGTGCGTATGCTGATGGCTCAGGTGCCAGCCAGCGCTGAGCTACGTCATCCCTGGGGATGGCTGGGTGTGCTGGGCGGCGTGTCCGGTGCCATGGGCGGTCTGTTCGGGGTGGGTGGCGCCGTGGTGGCGACACCGGTGTTGACCAGTGTGTTCGGCACCACGCAGGTGGTGGCGCAGGGACTTTCGCTGTCGTTGGCACTACCCAGTACTGGGGTGACCCTACTCACCTACGCCGCGCACCACCAAGTCAACTGGTGGATGGGCGTGCCGTTGGCCGTCGGTGGCCTGCTCAGCATCAGTTGGGGAGTGCGCCTGGCGCATTCGCTGCCAGAGCGCCTGCTGCGCACCCTGTTCTGCGGTTTCCTGCTGCTCTGTGCGCTGATGTTGGCGCTGGAATCGAGCGGCAGCCTATAAGCGAAAACCTTCGACGATGTGATCGGCCAGGCATTCGGTTACGGGGGATTGGCTACTTTCATTGCGTAGCAGCACGATGCTGGTCAGTGGCAGCAGCGGCAGGCCTTCGGCCTCGCCGAGCATGCGCAGGTCGGAGGTGATCAGGCTCTGCAGCTGTGCGGTAACGGCCAGGCCTGCGCGTACCACGGCGAAGATCGCCGACAGGCTCGGGCTGGTATAGGCGATGCGGTAGGGGCGCCCCATCGTGTCCAGCGCGTTGCAGGCCCATTCGCGGCAGAAGCAGTCGGCATTGAACATGGCCAGCGGCATGGGATTCTGCTCGTGCGGGCAGAAGCCCTGGGCCACGGCCCAGGCAAAGCGCTCCTGGCGCAGTAGTTGGCCGATCTCCTTGCCGGGTTGACGGGTGACGATGGTCAGGTCCAGATCCTGGCGCAGCAGCAGTTGTCCCGACGGCTCGCAATGCACCTCTACTTGCACCAGCGGATAGGCCTGAGCGAAGCGCGAGAGAATCTCCGGCAGAAAGCGCATCACGTAGTCGTCCGGCGTACCGATGCGCACGGCACCCACCATATGCGGTTCGCGCAGGGTGTTGAGTACCTCGCCATGCAGCTTGAGGATGCGCCGCGCATAACCCAGCAGCACCTGGCCCTCTGGCGTCAGCCGCACCTGACGGCCGTCGCGCTCGAACAACGGGCGCTGCACCACGTCTTCCTCCAGCCGCTTCATCTGCATGCTCACCGCTGACTGGGTGCGATTGACCGTTTCTGCGGCGCGGGTGAAACCGCCGGTGTCGGCGATGGCAACGAAGCTGCGCAGCAATTCGGTATCAATACTGGGGTGGAAGGCCATTCATCAATCCTCGAGATGGATGCCATAAGAAACATTCGTTGGATTGATCTTAAGCTGAGCCCGACACTGACGCCAACCCCACAGGGAGGGCGAAAAGATGAAAGGTCAGAAAGGTTATGCGTTGGCTCAGGCCATCCACTTCGAACGGTTGCCGTCGCTGGGCGGTGTATGGCGTATGCTGCGGCGCTGGCGTCAACTGGCTCGCGAGCGGGCACAGCTGGCGCAACTGAATGATGCTGCATTGAAGGACCTGGGACTGTCCCGAGCTGATGTGTTGCAGGAGGCCGAGCGGCCGTTCTGGGATGACCCGTTGAAAAAGTGAGTAGTACATGACAGGAGTTGTTGAATGACCGCGGTGCGCAAGGGTTCTGATTTTTTCCTGTTCCAGCTGATGATGTTGTTATGCGCCATCTGGGGCAGTCAGCAGGTGGCGATCAAGCTGGCCGCGGACGATATCGCGCCCATGCTGCAGGTGGCCTTGCGCTCCGGCATCGCCGCCGTGCTGGTCGGCTTGCTCTTGCTGTGGCAGCGCGGATGGCGCGAATGGGTCAGCTCGACGTGGCTGGCTGGACTGCTGGCGGGCGTGTTGTTCGCACTGGAGTTCTTCTTCATCGCCCTTGGCCTGCGCTACACCACGGCTTCGCATATGGCGGTATTTCTTTATACCGCGCCGATCTTCTCGGCGCTTGGGCTGCACTTTCTGTTGCCCAGCGAGCGCTTGCGACGCCTGCAGTGGCTGGGTATCACCTTGTGTTTCGGCGGGGTAGTGATGGCATTTGGTGTCGGTGGCAATTGGGCTGAGGTCGATGCCGGTATGCTGCTGGGCGATGCGCTGGGGCTTTGCGCCGGCATGGCCTGGGGTGCAACCACGGTCGTCGTGCGGGGTTCGCGCCTGTCCGAAGCGCCGGCCGGGTTGACCCTGTTCTATCAGTTGGCGGTGGCGTTCGTACTGTTGCTGGCCTATGCGCTGATGGTGGTGGACCTGTCCCAACTGCGTTGGACGCCTGTGGCCCTCGCCAGCATTCTGCTGCAGGGTGTGGTGGTGTCGTTCTTCACCTACCTGACCTGGTTCTGGCTGCTGCGCCGCTACCTGGCTTCGAACATGGCAGTTTTCTCCTTCATGACCCCGCTGTTTGGCGTCACCTTCGGCGTGCTGGTGCTGGACGAACCGCTGACTCTGAACTTCATCATCGGCGCGGCGCTGGTGCTGTCGGGCATCACCCTGGTCAGTAGCGAGGCCTGGTTGCGCCGTCGCCTGGCCGGTTGGCGTGGCCTGCCGCAACAACCCTGACGCAAGGAGGCTGAAATTGCCCGCTTATCACTTGGCTCAACTGAACATCGCCTGGATGAAGGCGCCGCTGGAGTCTCCGGATATGGCTGACTTCGTCGCCAATCTGGAGCGTATCAATGCGCTGGCAGAGGGTTCGCCCGGCTATGTCTGGCGTTTGCAGGACGAGGCGGGCGATGCCACGGCGATTCGTCCGTTCGGTGACGAGGTGTTGGTGAACATGTCGGTTTGGGAGGATGTGCAGTCGCTCAGTGACTACGTCTACAAATCGGCGCATACCGAGATGCTCAAGCGCCGTCGCGAATGGTTCGAACGCGTCGAGCAGGCGCATCAGGTGCTGTGGTGGGTGCCGGCGGGGCATCGGCCAAGCGTGACCGAGGCTGCCGAACGCCTGGCTCATCTGCGCGAGCATGGCGCGACGGCGCAGGCCTTTACCTTCCGTCATGCGTTCGCGGCGCCAGCCTGATAGGCTGAGTCGCCATGACCCTTTCTCTTTCTCTCGCTGAAGCGCGCCGTCTGGCCCTGGCTGCCCAGGGTTTCGGCCGTACGCCACGCGGCGCCGTTGGCCACAAGCACCTGCAGGCGCAGATCGAGCGTTTGGGCGTGTTGCAGATCGATTCGGTCATTGCCCTGGTGCGCTCCCACTACTTGCCGGTTTTTTCCCGCCTCGGTCATTACCAGGCCGAGCACCTCGATGAACTGGCCTGGGGCCGGGCCCGGCGCAGGTGTCTGTTCGAGTACTGGGGGCATGAGGCGTCATTGTTGCCGCTTGAGCTTTACCCGCTGCTGCGCTGGCGTATGCGCCGAGCGGCAGATGGGCAGGGCATCTACCGCGAGTTGGCGAAGTTCGGGGTCGAGCGTCGCGACGTTTTGGATAGCGTGCTTCAGGCCGTGCGCGAGCGCGGTGCACTGGGCGCCGGCAGCCTGTCCTCGCATACCGAGAAGGCCGGCCCCTGGTGGGACTGGAGCGCGGAAAAGACGGCGCTGGAATGGCTGTTCGCCGCAGGCGAGGTGACTGTGGCTGGGCGGCGTGGCTTCGAGCGGCTGTACGACCTGCCGGAGCGGGTCATTCCCGTGGAGGTGTTGAACCACCCGGACCTGGATGAGGCCGAAGCGCAGCGCCGCCTCTTGCTGCGTTCGGCCGATGCCCTGGGTGTGGCGACCGAGCGCGATTTGCGCGACTACTACCGGTTGGACGTCAGTGACAGCAAGCGCCGTATCGCTGAACTGGTGGAGGCGGGCGAGCTGTTGCCGGTCACAGTGCAGGGGTGGCGGCAGGCGGCCTATTGCAGGGGCGAGCCGCGCATTCCCCGGCGTATTCGCCATAGAGCGTTGCTGTCGCCGTTCGATTCTCTGATCTGGGAACGCGAGCGCACCGAGCGGTTGTTCGGCTTCCGCTATCGGCTGGAGATCTACACTCCGCAGGCCAAGCGCGTGTATGGCTACTACGTGCTGCCGTTTCTGCACCATGAACGCCTGCTGGCGCGGGTGGATCTGCGCAGCGAGCGCGCGGCCGGGCGCCTGGCCGTGCATGCAGTGCATCTGGAGGAGGCAGTGTTGAGTGAGGAGGCGCGTCTGGCGCTGGGTGATTCGCTGCGCGCGCTGGCGCATTGGCTGGGCCTGGAAGAGGTGTGGCTGGCGCCGAGCGTCAATCTGCGGAACTTGCTCGATTAGCCGCCGTTTTCCAGCAGGAACTTCAGTTCCTCGACGCGCTGGATATTCAGCTCCATCGGGCAGGTGTAGTACATCGGCGAGCCGACGTGCTTGCCCTGCAGGTCGCACTGGCCGTTGCGGTAGATCAACCAGGCCTTCTGCGCCGTTTCCAGCTGTTCGGCGTCCGCTGGCTGACTTTCCTGCAGCTTGAGGAATAGCTGCTGGTAGACGCGGTTCATCTCCTTCTTCACCGTTTCCGATACACCTTCGGCGCAGCCGGCGACGCTGGCGTTGTTGATCATCCCACTGGCGTCCAGGCAGGCCTGGTACTGCTTGTCGTAGTCACCCCAGGCGCCGAGCGGCAGCAGCAGAGTAAGCGGCAGGAGGCCTTTACGCAGTATCGAAATGGCAATCTTCCAATGAGACAGGGGGCTGCACTGCAGCCCCTGAACCTGATCTTTACTTGGCCGCCAGGCGTGTGCGCATGTTGGCGGCGCGGTCGCTGGAGCCCGGGTGCGAGGAGAACATGCTGCTTTCGCCGCCGCCCAGCTTGGCCAGCTTCTCGAACGCGGTGACCAGGCCGTCGTGCGGGATGTTGCGCTGGGTCAGCAGGTCGAAGGAGAAGTTGTCGGCGGCGTTTTCCTGGCTTTGTGAGAACTGCGCGTTGACCAGCTGCTCACCCAGGGCGCCGAGCTGCGAGGCGGACAGGGCGGCGACGGAGGCATTGCCCGAAGCGGCTGCAGCATTGCGTGCGGCGGTGGTGGCGTAGGCGCTCTGCATGGCCTTTTTGCTGTGGCCAAGGGCGACGTGGCCAATCTCGTGGCCGAGCACGCCTTCCACTTCGTTGTCGGTCATCAGGCCGCTGTAGACACGTACGCAACCGTTGGCCATGGCCCAGGCGTTGACCTCGTCGGCCTGGTACACCCTGTAAGTGATCGGCGTGCCGTTGATCTGATGGCCGAGGTTGTTGGCGATCTTGTCCAAACGCTTGCTGTATGGGCTGTTCGGGCCAGCGATAGTGGCTTCGGCATCCATTTCGGCGCAGGCCTGGTCGGCCATGCTGCGTGCTTCGGCGTCGCTGAGAGTCGCGGCCTGCACGGCCATCAGGCCCGATTGCAGCATGGCGTCGGGGGGCATGTTCTGGCAGCCAGTCAGCAGAGCGGCGCTGGACAGGGCGAGAGCGGAGAGGGTGGTGCGCAGTTGTATGGTTCATCGTCCTTGTTGGGGGGTGTTGGCCGCGAGTCCTTTCCGGCTGGGTAGCATCTTTGGCACCTGCACGGTGCTCGCGTTGGGGCGGCATTATGCCGGATAGCGCACAGAAGATGTGCGAGCCGGTTCGCGCCCTGGCCAGTGGCCAGGGCGCTGAGGGTCAGCGGCGTACCTGCTTCAGCGTTTCGGCGATCATGAAGGCCAGTTCCAGGGACTGATCGGCATTCATGCGCGGGTCGCAGTGCGTGTGGTAGCGGTCGGACAAGCCGTCCTCAGTGATCGGGCGTGAGCCGCCGATGCACTCGGTGACGTTCTGCCCGGTCATCTCGATATGGATGCCACCGGCGTAGGTGCCTTCGGCCTGGTGCACAGCGAAGAACTGCCGGACTTCGCTGAGAATCTGCGCGAAATCGCGGGTTTTGTAGCCACTGCTGGCCTTGATGGTGTTGCCGTGCATGGGGTCGCAGCTCCATAGCACCTGGCGACCCTCTTCCTTGACCTTGCGTAGCAGGCGCGGGAAGTGTGCTTCGACCTTGTCCGCGCCCATGCGCACGATCAGGTTGAGGCGACCCGGATCGTTGTCCGGGTTGAGGGTGTCGATCAGGCGGATCAGCTCGTCCGGGTCCATGCTCGGGCCGACCTTGACGCCGATGGGGTTCTCGATGCCGCGCATGAACTCGACGTGGGCGCCGTCCAACTGACGGGTACGGTCGCCGATCCACAGCATGTGCGCGGAGCAGTCGTACCAGCGGCCGGTGAGACTGTCGCGACGGACGAAGGCTTCTTCGTAGTTCAGCAGCAACGCTTCGTGGGCGGTGAAGAAGCTGGTTTCGCGCAGTTGCGGCGCGCTGTCCATGCCCACGGCGCGCATGAAGGCCAGGGTTTCGTCGATGCGACCGGCGAGCTGGTGGTATTTCTCGGCCAGCGCCGAGTTGGCGATGAAGTCGAGGTTCCACTGGTGCACCTGGTGCAGGTCGGCGAAGCCGCCCTGGGCGAAGGCGCGCAGCAGGTTGAGGCTGGCGGTGGCCTGGTGGTAGGCCTGTATAAGGCGTTCCGGATCGGGTACGCGACTGGCGACGTCGAAACCGATGCCGTTGACGATGTCGCCGCGGTAAGCGGGCAGGGTGACGCCATCGATGGTTTCGCTGCCGGACGAGCGCGGCTTGGCGAACTGGCCAGCCATGCGACCGACCTTGACCACCGGGCAGCCGGCGGCGAAGGTCATGACGATGGCCATCTGCAGCAGCACCTTGAAGGTGTCGCGGATTTTCGCGGCGGAAAACTCGGCGAAGCTCTCGGCGCAGTCGCCGCCCTGCAGCAGGAACGCGCGGCCCTGGGTAACTTCGGCGAACTGGCGGCGTAGCTCGCGCGCCTCGCCAGCGAACACCAGTGGCGGGTAGCCGGCCAGAGTTTGCTCGACGCGGGTCAGGTGCGCGGCATCAGGGTATTCAGGCTGCTGCTGGATGGGCTTGGCCCTCCAGCTTTCGGGGCTCCAGGCGTTGGACATGCTGCGTCTCTAGCGGTTGATCAGGCGGAGGCGCATGGTAACCGATAAGCCCCGCGGCCCCTACGTGTATTGGCTCATGACGCCGGTGCCGGTTCGAATGCCCGCTCAGGTAGCGTGCGTGGCGACACATCACGCGCTGGCAGGAAGCGTCCATAGCGCTGCGCCTTGCTCAGGTCATCCGGGTATTCCAGGCCGCGACGATAGGCGATGCGGCCGTTGACCTTGGTCACCGCGTTTGGCGCGCCCTGCAGCACGGCGCCGCGCCGCCGCAGCACGGCGAACAGGCGAGAGAATTCCTTCCAGCTGGCGAAGGTCGACGGCAGCGGGCTGGACCAGGCGCGGTCGCCGTCCATCTTGTCCAGCCGCGTGGTTATCACCGACAGGCCGATACAGCCAGCGTCCAGCGCTTCTTCGAGCAGTTGCTCCATGCGCGTAAGTTCGGCGTCGCTCGGAGTCACCCGGCTGGTGGCGCGCTCCAGGCAGATCACTGCCACACGCAGTTCGGAATGGCCGAGGAAGGAATTGACGTTCGGCCCCAGCGGCAACTGGTCGTAGAAGGCGCGATAGCCGGCGGCGTCGCGCCAATCGGCAGCACGTACTCGCGCGGCACCGCCTCGACGCGGGTGAACAGGTCGGAGCAGTCCTCGGCATCAGCCAGCACCTTGCTGATGGAGCAGGAGCCGATGGTCACACTGGTGACGCCGTGGCGCACCGACTCCTTCAGTGCGGGGGCGGCGATCACCTCGGCATCGTAGTGAGAGTGGATATCCAGGAAGCCGGGGGTAAGCCACTGGCCCTTGGCATCGATCACCTCAGGGCAACTGGCCTCGTCCAGTGGGCTGAGGCTGAGTGCCTCGACCTTGCCGTCACGGATACCGATATGGCGGATTGCCCCCGGCGCGCCGGTGCCATCAAAGTACAGGCCGCTGTTGATGATGATGATGATGATGATGATGATGATGATGATGATGATGATGATGATGTCGTAGCTCATGGCAGTCTCCAGGGCGCCAGCAGCAGGATGCCGGTGACCAACAGCAGGATGTAGATGGCGAGGCGGAAATGACGCTCGTCGAAGCGTCGAAGCGTCGATGCAGGCGTTCGCCCAGCCACACGCCGAGCAGCAGAAGCGGGGCGTAGGTGAGCACCTGAGGCAGCGCCGGCAGCAGGCGGCCTTCGAGAAGAAAGGCGGGGTGAGCAGGCTGTTGAGGGTGAACCAGACAGTGACCAAGGTGGCGCGCAGCCGCGTCTTGTCCAGTTGGGAGCCGGCCAGGCCTTAGACCAGCAGCGGGCCACCCGAGGCGAACAGGCCATGACTGAGGCCGGCAGCCAGGGTAATGCAACGGGTCAGCCAGGCCGGGCGTTGCGGTAGTGCGGTCGCCCGGCGCAGGCGCCATAGTTCGCGGCCGGCGAACCAGATGATCAGCGCACCGAAGCCGACCTTCAGCGCCTGGGTGTCCAGATAAGGCAGCAGCCAATAGCCGAGTGACGTGCCAATGAGCGTGCCGGGCAACAGGGTGCCAAGCAGCAGGTGGCGGTTGATCTGCTGCCATTCGCCCTGCTCGCCGTTGCGCTCGCTGATCAGCTTCCAGCCATCTTGCTCGCGCTGCACCTGCAGCACACGGGTGTCGAACTGGTAATGCTCGTAGAGACGAAACTGTCTGGCGTAGTCGTGAAAATTGCGGCGCATTTCGCTGTGGTGCGGGTAGGGCGCCACCTCGGCGCGCATGGGGAATTCACGAAATTCGGTGGTGCCCTTGGAGGAGATCAGGTGCGCCGATTGGTACATGCTGCTTTGCGGGTTATCGATATCCCACAGCCCGCCAACGTCGCTGTGCAGCACGAAGCCGACGAAATCGATGCCGTACTTTTTCAATTGCCGTGCCGTGCACAGGCCCATGGGGCCGGCACCTATGATGGCGTACATGGCGAACCTCGTTATTGTTATGAGTGCAGCGCAAGTGTTGGAATTATTGCGTGACCGGGGGCAGCTGCTTCAATGACAATCGGCGCCTTTAGCCCGGTTGTTGTGGTACGGGATGTCACTGTGGGGAGGTTTCGATGCCAGGGTTGCCGCC
Source organism: Pseudomonas sp. NY15364 (assembly GCF_048068235.1). Lineage (NCBI taxonomy): Bacteria > Pseudomonadati > Pseudomonadota > Gammaproteobacteria > Pseudomonadales > Pseudomonadaceae > Pseudomonas > Pseudomonas sp. NY15364. The sequence continues at coordinate 51,176 of NZ_JBLUPX010000019.1, forward strand.
GGACGACGAGTTGCAACTGCAGGACGAGGTTCTGCTGGCCGAAGTGCGCGATGCCTTCGGGGTGATCCGTGTGGTGCAGATTGGCGCCTATCGCTTTCTCGAGTTCGGCGATGCCATCGAGCAGAGCTGCGTGTTCCAGGGCGATCCGAGCTGGCTGGAGTACGACTACACCCGCGCCATGCTGCTGGGCGCGCTGTGCCACGATGAGCCGGAAACCGCGCTGTTCCTGGGGCTGGGTGCCGGCAACCTGACCCAGGCCTGCCTGAAGTTCCTGCCGCTGGAGGATGTCGAGGCCATCGAGCTACGACCGGACGTGCCGCGCCTGGCCATGGAGTTTCTCGGTCTCGACGACGACCCACGGCTGACCATTCGCATCGGTGATGCCACCGAGCTGCTCGACAGCGCGGAAACCGCCGATCTGATCTTTCTCGACCTGTACACCGACCAGGGGCCGGGCGCCGGGCATCTGGCCTGGCGCTTTCTCGAGCGCTGCCGCGAAAAACTCAACCCGGGTGGCTGGCTGATCATCAATCAATGGGCAGGCAACGACGGCAAGCCGCTTGGCGCGGCACTGCTGCGCGGCCTCTACCATCGCCATTATTGGGAGTGCCCGGTGAAGGAGGGCAACGTGGTGCTGCTGATCCCGGCCGACCTCGAGCAGAGGCTCGACCTGGGACGCCTGCAGATGCGTGCCGGCGAGCTGGCACCGCGTCTGGGTTATTCGCTGCAGCCGCTGATCGCGGCCTTGCGCCCGGCTACGTGATACGCCGCCCGGCGTAAAAACTGCGAAAAGCTCTAGAAAAGCCCCTGCAGGGTGACATGTAAGGATAAAAAACAGCACCTTGGTCAGGAATTTCCGGTATGATGCGCGCCGGCCAATTTTCTGGCCACGTTCAGGTAGCGCAACTCGCCCGGGAAATTAAACCCGGCAGCCAGTCCCCAGCGGACTATCCTTGACGATTCACTTTCATCACGTTTTCGCAAATCCCCGCCGACCAGGCTGCCAGGGTGACCCACAAGGTCTTACACGGCATGCGCAGCTTTGGAACATGGGTCTTTGCGGATGCACTTGAGGCAGACCCATGACCCAGGAAATCGGCGGCTTCGCCGCGCTCGGACTTCACCCCAATATTCTCGCCGCTCTGACCGCCGTTGGTTACGAAGAGCCGTCCCCAATCCAGTCGCAGGCCATTCCGGTGATTCTCGCCGGCCACGACATGATCGGTCAGGCGCAGACCGGTACCGGTAAAACCGCAGCCTTCGCGCTGCCGCTGCTGTCGAAGATCGACCCGGCCAAGCGCGAGCCGCAGGTGCTGATCCTGGCACCGACTCGTGAGCTGGCCCTGCAGGTTGCTACCGCCTTCGAAACCTACTCCAAGCAGATGCCTGGCCTGAACGTCGTTGCCGTATACGGCGGCGCGCCCATGGGCCCGCAGCTCAAGGCCATTCGCCAGGGCGCTCAGGTCATCGTTGCCACGCCGGGTCGCCTTGTCGACCACCTGCGTCGTGACGAGAAAGTGCTGTCGACCATTCAGCATCTGGTACTCGACGAAGCGGACGAAATGCTCAAGCTGGGCTTCATGGATGACCTCGAAGTGATCTTCGAAGCCATGCCGGAAAGCCGCCAGAGCGTGCTGTTCTCCGCCACGTTGCCGCATTCGATCCGCGCCATCGCCGAAAAGCACCTGCGCGAGCCGCAACACGTCAAGATCGCTGCCAAGACCCAGACCGTCTCGCGTATCGAGCAGGCGCACCTGATGATCCATGCCGATCAGAAGACCAACGCCGTGCTTCGTCTGCTGGAAGTCGAAGATTTTGACGCGCTGATCGCTTTCGTACGCACCAAGCAGGCCACTCTGGATTTGGCTGCTGCCCTGGAAGCCAAAGGCTTCAAGGCCGCTGCGCTGAACGGCGACATCGCGCAGAACCAGCGTGAGCGCGTGATCGAGTCGCTCAAGGATGGCCGTCTGGACATCGTCGTCGCGACTGACGTTGCTGCTCGTGGTATCGACGTGCCGCGCATCACCCACGTGTTCAACGTCGACATGCCGTACGACCCGGAGTCCTACGTGCACCGTATCGGCCGTACCGGCCGCGCCGGTCGCGATGGTCGTGCGCTGCTGCTGGTGACCCCGCGTGAGCGTCGCATGCTGCAGGTGATCGAGCGTGTCACCGGGCAGAAGGTCGGTGAGGTCAAGCTGCCGAACGCCCAGCAAGTGCTCGACGCCCGTATCAAGAAACTGACCAGCAGCCTGGCGCCGCTGGTGGCCGATGCCGAAGCCAGTCATGGCGACCTGCTCGACCGTCTGACTGCCGACATCGGTTGCAGCCCGCGCGCTTTGGCCGCTGCGCTGCTGAAGAAGGCCACCAATGGTCAGGCGCTGGATCTGGCTACCGTCGAGCGCGAGCAGCCGCTGGTGCCGGGCGCTGGCGGTGCTCCGCGTGAGCGTCGTGAACGTGATGGCGAGCGTGGTGGTGAGCGCGGCGAATACCGCGAGCGCCGTGCGCCGGTACCGCTGACCGAAGGTCGCGTGCGCTGCCGCACTGCGCTGGGTACTCGCGACGGTATCGCTGCGAAGAACCTGCTGGGCGCCATCCTCAACGAAGGTGGTCTGGCTCGCGAAGCGATCGGTCGTATCCAGATCCGCGAGACCTTCAGCCTGGTCGAGCTGCCGGAAGACGGTCTGGACCGTCTGCTGGGCAAGCTGAAAGATACCCGCGTTGCTGGCAAGGCGCTGAAACTGCGTCGCTACCGCGAGGATTGATCCGCCAGGCTTGATGCCTTGTCGCAGGATCAGCAAAACGCCGCGCCCTTTACAGGGCGCGGCGTTTTTATTTGCGCGATGACTGGTTAGCTGGTTTTACTAAGATTGGCCTTGGCAGCCAGGCGGTCGAACACCTCGGGCGTCAACGCCGCTTCGCCGGCTTCGTCGAGCACTTCACGCGGGTGCTCGTTGCCGGGGATGCTGCTGTCGAGCATGCTCAGCAGTTGCGCGCCTCGCGCGGTCAGCACGAAGTTTTCGCCGTTGCCGCCTTGGTCTTCCGGGCGCGGCTCGATAAAGCCGTTTTCCAGCAGCCGTGCTTCGTAGCGAGCGGCCTCCGCGCGTAGGTGGTCGAGGTCCTGCACGGGGTCGCCCGCATTCTCTTGTTCCGCAGCCAAGTCTTCGGCGTAGCGACGCGGGGCGAATGGCTTGCCAGCGGAGTTTTGCGCCTCATGCAGCAGGCGTTCGATCAGGTCCCAATCATGCTTCATGGCTGTCTCTCCCTATGCGATGGACTTATAGGGTCCGACTCCAGAGACGGGCCACGGTTCGACCTGAATTGATCGAGCGCAGATGCACAAAGCAAAACGCCCCGAAGCAGTCGGGGCGTTTTGGATGCTTCAGCTGCGCTCGATCAGGCGCGGCGACGGAACAGCGGTTGCGGCTGATCGGCCGAAGCCTGGTACACCTCGCTGTAGTCCTCGAAGGCCTTCAGCGCATCGTACGGGTCCTTGTCAGCACGCACGGCGAAGGCGTCGAAGCCGACGCGGTGCAGGGCGAACAGCTGGTCGCGCAGGACGTCGCCGATGGCGCGGACTTCACCTTTGTAGTCGTAGCGGGTACGCAGCAGGTAGGCGGTGGAGGAGTGACGGCCGTCGGTGAAGGCCGGGAACTCCAGGGCGATCACCTGGAAGTGCGCCAGATCATCGGCAATTTCCTCGATCTCGTCGCCAGCTTCCAGCCACACGCCGAGGCCGCCGTCGCGGGCCTTGAGGGCGTGAGAATGCTCGCGCCACAGGGCCAGCGGCACGATGATGTCGTCGCAGTTGGGAATGACGTCCAGGGTCACGTCCTTGGCCAGCAGATGCCAGGTTTCGTCGACCACCTGACCGTTCTTAATGATTCGCTGCATAGACGCGCTCCTTGAACGGGTCGATACCGATGCGGCGGTAGGTATCGAGGAAGCTTTCTTCTTCGGTGCGTTGTTCGACGTAGACGTTGATGATCTTGTCGATCACGTCCGGCATGTCGTCCTGAGCGAAGGACGGGCCGAGAATCTGCGCCAGGCTGGCTTCGCGACCGGCGCTGCCACCCAGCGAGACCTGATAGAACTCCTGGCCTTTCTTGTCGACGCCGAGGATGCCGATATGACCGACGTGATGGTGACCACAGGCGTTCATGCAGCCGGAAATGTTCAGGTCGATGTCGCCGATGTCGAACAGGTAGTCGAGATCGTCGAAACGACGCTGGATGGCTTCGGCCACCGGAATCGACTTGGCATTGGCCAGCGAGCAGAAATCACCGCCCGGGCAGCAGATGATGTCGGTCAGCAGGCCCACGTTCGGCGTGGCGAAGCCTTGCTCACGCAGCTCGCCCCACAGGGTCAGCAGCTGACGCTGTTCGACGTCGGCGAGGATGATGTTCTGATTGTGGCTGTTGCGCACTTCACCGAAGGCGTAGCGATCAGCCAGGTCGGCGATGGCATCGAGCTGCTTGTCGGTGACGTCCCCCGGCGCTACGCCAGTCGGCTTGAGCGACAGGGTCACGGCGACGTAGCCGGGCTTCTTGTGGGCGAAGGTGTTGCGCTGACGCCAGCGGGCAAAGCCCGGGTGCTCGGCGTCCTGCTGGGCGAGCAGGGCGTCTTCGTCCTCCAGGGCCAGATAGGCCGGGTCGACGAAATGTGCGGCAACGCGCGCGACTTCGGCTTCGGTCAGGGTGGTAGGCCCATCCTTGAGGTGCGCCCACTCGGCGTTGACGCGCTCGGCGAACACCTCAGGGGTCAGCGCCTTGACCAGGATCTTGATGCGCGCCTTGTACTTGTTGTCGCGACGGCCATAGCGGTTGTACACACGCAGGATGGCGTCGAGGTAGCTGATCAGGTGCTGCCAGGGCAGGAATTCGTTGATGAAGCTGCCGACGATCGGGGTACGGCCCAGGCCGCCGCCGACGGAAACGCGGAAGCCCAGCTCGCCGGCTTCGTTCTTCACCGCTTCCAGGCCGATGTCATGCACTTCGATGGCGGCGCGATCGCTCACGGCGCCGTTGACGGCGATCTTGAACTTGCGCGGCAGGTGCGAAAATTCGGGATGGAAGGTCGACCACTGGCGGATGATCTCGCACCAGGGGCGCGGATCGACGATCTCGTCCTTGGCCACGCCGGCGAACTGATCGGTGGTTGTGTTGCGGATGCAGTTGCCGCTGGTCTGGATGGCGTGCATCTGCACGGTGGCCAGCTCGGCAAGGATCTCCGGCACGTCTTCCAGGTCCGGCCAGTTGAACTGCACGTTCTGCCGGGTACTGATGTGCGCGTAACCCTTGTCGTAGTCGCGGGCGATCTTCGCCAGCATGCGCACCTGGGTGGACGACAGCAGGCCATAAGGCACGGCGACGCGCAGCATGGGCGCGTAACGCTGGATATACAGACCGTTCTGCAGGCGCAGCGGACGGAATTCCTCGCCGCTCAGCTCTCCGGCGAGGTAGCGACGGGTTTGATCGCGGAACTGCTTGACGCGATCCTCGACGATCTGTTGATCGTACTGGTCATAAACGTACATGAAGGGTCCTGTTATCAGGCTATTTACTGCCAATCAGCGCGCACGGCCGCGCACTCCCGAGGAGCCGGGGCACGATACCAGCTCAGGTTTATGCGTAAAAGTGATGTTTGAATATATAAAACTAGCTTTAAGGAATAAGACCGCTCTAAAGCATAACCAGATGGTTTGAGCCAATGCCGAGGCTGGTCTTAAATACAGTGTGCGTCACCCACAATCACAAGAAGAGGGGGAGCCATGAGCGAACACACCGATATGGACAATTCCGACAGCGTTATCGACGCCTGGGCGATCTTCAGCCTGATCCTGATTGCAGTGGGCACGGCGGTTTTCTGGGTCAGCGGGCAGTGAACGCAAGGGTCGACGCGCATTAGCGGTCGGCCTTTTTCCGTTTGCACCCTATACTGCGCCCCGTCAATCGGGGAGGGGCGTCGTGATCAGGTGGGTGTTGGGCGTCGGGATACTGATGTGCTGCGCGCTGGCGGCAGCGCAATCGCGTGCGCCTTCGGTGGTGTTTCTCAATCCCGGTTTTTCCGACGAACCGTTCTGGATCGACTACTCCCGCTACATGCAGGACGCCGCAGACGATCTCGGTATCGAGCTGACGGTGCTCTATGGCGAGCGTGACCTGACGCGTATGTTGAGCAATGCCCGGCAGGTTCTGGAAGGCGAACATCCCGATTACCTGATCTTCACCAACGAGCAGTTCCAGGGGCCGGTGCTGCTGCGTTTGTTCGAAGGCACTCAGGTTGGTCTTTTGGCCCTGCACAGCACGCTCACCGAGGAGCAGCAGGCCCTGATCGGAGGCAGCCGCGAACGGTATCGCAATTGGCTGGGCAGCCTGGTACCCAATGACGAAGAGGCCGGCTACCTGATGGGCCGCGAGCTGATCGCGCTCAGCCGCGGCAAGCCGGCCGACTTGCTGGCGTTCGCCGGAGTCAAGCAAACACCTTCTTCAGTATTACGCCTGGCCGGCCTGCAACGCGCGCTGAACGAGGCGCCGCACGTGCGCCTGGTGCAGGCGGTGCATGGTGAATGGCTGGAACAACGCGCCTATGAGCAGGCCGTTAGTCTGTTGCCGCGCTACCCGGAGGTCAGCCTGGTCTGGTCCGCCAACGACGCCATGGCGTTCGGTGTCATGCAGGCAGCGGCCGAACAGAATCGAAAGTTGCACTATTCCGCCGTGAACAACTCGGCCCGTGTGCTGCAAGCGCGAATGGACGGGCAGATCGAGGTCCTGGTGAGCGGGCATTTTCTCCTGGGGGCCTGCGCGATGGTGATGCTTGGTGATCACGCACGCGGCCTGGACTTCATCGAGCGAGGCGGCAAGGACCAGATTGCGCGATTGTTGCGTACGGTCGATGGCCGCCAATCGCAACAGTTGCTCAGGCGTCTTGGTCAGGCGGATCTGGAAATGGACTTCCGCCGGTTCAGCGCTGTCTCGCAGCCACAACGGCAAGGCTACGACTGCTCGATCGCATCGCTGCTGGACTGATTCAGCCGGTCGCCAAGTGCAGGATCAGTTTCACCGCGCCCAGCAATACGACCACGAACAGGGCAGTGAACAGTACCCCGAGCAGAATAAAGTGAGTGGGCTTGCCGCGGCTGAAGTCGCGACTGCGGTTCTTGCCGCTTTGCACCCCCAGCGCCGCCGCCAGCACGCTCTGTAGCATCTCGCGCAGCGTCAGAGGGGCCTGGGGGTCTTTGTCCTGATCAGTCATGGTCGGTCTCTCCTTCAGTCCTGCAAGCATAGTCCGCAACCGGCGAGGCGGCACGAGGGGCTAGGCCGGCTTCGGCGAATCAGGCAATCTGCCCGTGCCTGACCAACGATGCTTGCCATGCCTGACGACCTTTTTGCCGACGATGCCGCGCAGACCGAGCGCACCCGCGAAACCATCTTGCGCTACCACCTGAGCTGGAAGCATCGCGACCTCGAAGCGGTGCTGGCGCTGTATCACCCCGATATCGAATACAACGATTTCTATCAGCAACGTTGCATGCGCCTGGCTGAGTTGCGCGAGTACGTCGAAGCCAACCTGCCGCGCCGCCCAGGCGAGTTGCTGGAGCACGTCGATCGTATTCGCATCGATGGTCATACCGCCTTCATCCAGTACCGCACCAGCCTGCAGGGCGGGGAAGGGCTGGTGTCGTTTCGCACCGGCGAGGCCATCACCGTGCGTGACGGGCTGATCTGGCGCATCAACGAGTACGCCACCTTGGTGCACGAGATTCGTGGAGCTGGCGCAACCGCCACTTCACGCCCGGCGATCAGTCGCCTGGGGTTGTCGACGCGTCAGCTCGGGCAGTTGGCGCAGGATCTTCAGGATTATTTCCAGCGCAGCCAGCCTTTTCTGGACCCGGAGCTGGACCTGCAGCAGGTGGCCGCGGCGACCGGTTACAGTCGCAACCAGATTTCCCACCTGCTCAACCAGGTGCTTGGCGAAAGCTTCTATCGCTACGTCAATCGCGCGCGTCTGCAGTACCTGCTCGACGGCATGCAGGCCGGCAGTGACCTGAAGCGCATCGACGAGTTGGCCTTTGCCTCGGGTTTCAATTCCTTGTCGGCGTTCTATAGCTGCTTCAAACGCCACACCGGGCTGTCGCCAACGGCCTACCTCAAGCAGATTTCCGCGCGGGCACGCACACAAGACAATCACTGATCGCCACGACTAGCCTTGGGCCATCGATTGATGACGGAGGCGTGGATGAATCACTGGCGCAACATCAGTCTGTGGATGGATCAGCTCGATGATCCACTGCAGGCGCGGCCCAGCCTGCAGCACGATATTCAGGCGGACGTGGCCATCATCGGCGCCGGCTATACCGGCTTGTGGACGGCCTATTACCTCAAGCGCCAGGCGCCGCAGCTGCGGGTGGTGATCGTGGAGGCCGAGACCGCCGGCTTCGGTGCCTCCGGTCGCAATGGTGGCTGGCTGATGGGCAACCTGCTTGGCGAAGACCGGTTGCTGGCCGGCTTGCCGGCGACCGTCCGCAAGGCCTCGTTCGAACTGCTGCACGCCATTCCCGATGAAGTGGCTGAGGTCGTCGCCCGTGAGGGGATCGATTGCGACCTGCGCAAGTGTGGGGTGCTGTATTGCGCAGCGCGTTATCCGGAGCAGGAGTTGCGCCTACGGGACTATCTCAAGGAACTGCGTGCACTGGGCCTGAGCGAGGACGACTACCGCTGGCTGCCGCCGAGCGAACTGGCTACGCAGCTGCGCCTGGCCAATGCCTACGGCGCGCTGTATAGCCCGCATTGCGCGACGATCCAGCCGGCCAAGCTGGTGCGGGGCCTGGCAAGTTGCGTCGAGGGTCTGGGCGTCGAACTCTACGAGCGCAGCCCGGTGATCGAGTGGCAGCCCGGCCTGGTGCGTACGGTTCAAGGCCGGGTCACGGCTGATTGGGTGGTGCCGGCCATCGAGGGCTACGCCGCCACTTTGCCGCCGTTGGGCACTCACCAGTTGCCGGTGCAGAGCCTGATCGTTGCCACCGAGCCACTGCCGGCGGATGTCTGGGCCAGTATCGGACTGGAGCGAGGACAGGCATTCAGCGAATTCAGCCGCCAGGTCACCTACGGCCAGCGCAGCCTCGATGACCGTCTGATCTTCGGTGCGCGCGGTGGCTACCGCTTTGGCGGGCGCCTGCGCAGCGATTTCAACCTTACCGACGACGAACTGGGTCTGCGTCGCTACCTGATGGGGGAAATCTTCCCGCAGTTGCGCAATGTGCGTTTTACCCATTCCTGGGGCGGCAATCTGGGCATGGCGCGGCGTTTCCAGCCGCACATGTTGCGCGACACGCGCAGCCGCATCGCGCTGTCTGGCGGTTATGGCGGCGAGGGCGTGGGTGCCACCAACCTCGGCGGGCGCACCCTGGCCGACCTGATTCTCGGGCGTGACAGCGAATTGCTGCGCCAGCCCTGGGTATTGAGCGACAGCCCGATTTCCAGCCTGAGGCGCTGGGAGCCCGAACCCTGCCGCTGGCTCGGTTACAACGCGATCATCCGCAGCTTCGTGCATGAGGACGAAGTCCTCGCCAACCCGCGCAGCCCGGCCTGGCGCCGGCGTCTGGCGCAAGCGGTTGCGGCGCGTATGGAAAGCCTGATGGGCTGAGTGAATGCCAGCCGTTCCTGCAGGGTTTGCAGGAAGCGGTTGAATTCCTGCGACAGCTCGCCGATCTCGTCATTGCTGGTGATCGTCAGGCGGCGCGTCAGGTCACCTTCACCGCTGTTGATCTCACGCAGCGAGGTGCTCAGCAGGCTCAGCGGCTTGAGCAGGCTGTTCATCAGCAGACCCAGCACCACCAGACCGAATCTGATTGCGCAAGGTGTCGCGAACCTGGCTGACCTGGGATAGCGACAGCAGGCTGGTGGTAAGGAACAGCACGATAGCGGCCGCGATACCGACCTTGTGGGCGATTTTCATGAATGGGCTGCTAGGCACCCAGACTACGGGGCTGCATCCATGCAAGGCAGTTGTCTAAAACAAATACAGCGCCGGCTTTTCGCCAGCGGGACGTGTGGTCTCTCTGTACGTTTTTGTATCAGCGCTCAGGTGCCGTTCTTGAGCTTTCTGTGCAGGCGGCTGGTGTTGATCACATCCACCGCGCGGGCGCGCAGTTGGCCGCAGCCACCGTCGACATCCTGGCCAGCCGAGTTGCGCACTTTGGTCAGCACGCCACGGCTGTGCAGGTAGCGCACCATCTCGACGATGCGCTCGCCGTCGGGGCGCTGGTAGTCGTCGGCTTCCAGGCTGTTGTAGGGGATCAGGTTGAGCACGGCGAACTTGCCCTTGAACAGGCGCAGGATGTTATCCATTTCTTCCTGGCTGTCGTTGATGCCTTTGAGCAGCGTCCACTGATACTGAATCGGGTAGTCGATGGTGCGGGCATAGGCCTCGCCCAGCTCTACCAGCTCTTCAGGATCGATGCGCGGCGCCTTGGGCAGCAGGCGCTGGCGCAGTTCGGCATCAGTGGTGTGTAGCGACAGCGCCAGGGCAGGGCGCACGCGTTGCTTGGGCAGGCGCTCGAATACCCGCGGGTCGCCTACGGTGGAAAACACCAGGTTGCGCTGACCGATACCGCCCTCGGTGCCGAGCAGATCGATGGCCTCAAGCACGTTGTCGAGGTTGTGCGCCGGCTCGCCCATGCCCATGAACACCACTTTCTTCACTGGACGAAAGCGTCGACCCAGGGCGACCTGAGCGACCATCTCGGCGCTGCTGAGCTGGCGCAGCAGGCCGCTCTTGCCCGTCATGCAGAACACACAGGCCACGGCGCAGCCGACCTGGCTGGAGATGCACAGACCATCGCGCGGCAGCAGTACGCTTTCCACCATCTGTTTATCCGCCAGCTCCACCAGCAAGCGGGCCGAGCCGTCGGCGCCAGGGTGTTCGGAGCGCAGGCGGGCCAGTGCGTCCAGTTCGCTGGCGATAGCTGGCAGCCCTTCACGTACCGTCAGCGGCAGGAAGTTTTCGGTCTTCTGATGCTTGGTGCCGGTGTCCAACGGCTTGCCCTGTAGCCAGGCACGGGTAATCCGCCCGATATGCTGGGGTTTGGCGCCAAGGTCGGCGAGGCGTTGGTTGAGTTCGGTGAGCTGCATGGGGCGCGCATGCTATCACTTGGCCGTGAGGGCGACCACGTCGAAGCGCAGCGTGCCGATCATCTGCCCGGCTTCGGTGACGACCCGCACCTGCCAGCGGCCTTCCGGCGAAGCGGGGAAGTTGAGTTTGTGCGTCCAGGCGCGATAGCCCTCCTTGCGCCCGCCGTTGATATCCAACGCAATGCGGTCGACTTCCTGACCGTTGTGCTGCCAGACGTGGTAGATGCGCTCGTTGAGGCCACGTGGAGCATTGATCGAGGTGTAGGCGTAGAGCCCATCATTGAGCAATTGCTCAGGGCTGATCTGCCGCAGGCTTTCGCCTGGCGTGCGCTGCGCGCCATCGAAGTGATCGCTGATCGCTACCTCGGTCAGCCACAGAGTTGCCGGCGGCACCCAGACTCGCGCCATCCAGCCGGCGCTGGCCATCGCCAGAGGCAGGGCAGCCAGCAACACAATGCGTCGCCAACCAGCGAACCCGATCAAGCCGGGCAGACTTGGTAGTGCCAGTACCGTGGCAACCGCCAGGGCGATCCGGTAGCTCTGCGGTGTGCTGAGGTGAAAGATGATCGGCAGCGCGGTAAGCAGCACCGCGAACAGCGCCAGGCTGTGAAGGATCAGCAGCAGCCAGCGCCGCGGCGCCAGCCAGCGGTAATAGATCGGGTCGGTGATCGAGGCCAGTGCGGCGACCGCCAGCAGTCCGCTGAACAGCAACTGCCCGCTGTTCCAGGTGGTGGTGATGAAGAAGAACGGCAACACGAAGAACAGGCTTTCCTGGTGGATCATCTGCGTGCCGTAGCGCAGCAGCGGCAACGGTAGCTCGAAGCCGAAGCGCCGGGCAATGCGTTCGCGCAGCAGGTTCTCGAGAATCAGCCAGACCCAACTGACCAGCAATACCACGCCGAGCACCTTGGCCAGATGCGCCTGGCGGTCCACCAGAAGAAAACTGGCCACGCCCGAGCAGAAGCCGAACAGGGCGACCAGGCCTGGGTAACGGCGCAGCAGGGCGATCAGCATGGGGATGCGGTCAAGTACGACTTTCATGGCAGTAGCAAATGGCAGTGTTGGGCGCGCATCCTAGGTAGCCCGAGCCTTGGCTGCAAGCGAGTCGTCAGCTGCGCTGGCGGTGCCGGGCTGCTTGCGGCACTATTGCGCCCCCGTTTCACCACCGAGTCCGAAAACGATGAAATTCATCCATCAACGTGAGCATCTGGAAGAGGGTGATCTGGTGGTCATCCAGTGTTCGCAGCCCTGCAACATCCGCCTGATGAACGATGCCAACTTTCGCGCGTTCAGAAACCGTGGTCGTCACAGTTATCACGGCGGTGCGTTCATCAAGTTCCCGGCGAAAATCCGCGTGCCCTCCGGTGGTTTCTGGAACATCACGCTGGATACCGTAAGCCGCCGGGCAGTCAGCGTGACACGCAAGCCGCAGATGGAATACAGCATCAAGATCGTCCGTCGCCCGGGCGCCTGATACCGATGCGAACCTCATGTCAGGCGAGACGCTGAAGAAAAAGACTAAACGCGGCCAAGCCGGAAGAGGTCAGAGCTGATGAACCCACAAGAAGGAGAGTCAGCATGCTGAAGTTTCTCGGAGGCACCGTCGGTATCATTTTCATCATCGGCCTGATCGTGGTGGTGGGATTGCTCTCACTGATCTTCTAGGCAGTTGTCAGCCCCGCTGCGCGCAGCGGGGCTGATCGTATTCAGAGCCGCTTGCGCAGGTTACCCTGGTGCTGTTCGCAGGTCATGAAGCCCTTGCTGTCGACCCGGCCGTTGACGTCGAAGTCCACGTAATAGGGCTGCTCCAGGCCGTCGACATTCAGCACATAGTTGTTGCAGGTGCCGCCTGTGACGCTATTGCGCACGTCCGAAGAGGGTGGCCCGCCGAGAGTGAGTACCTGCTCCTGAGTCATGCCGTGGTCGACCTGCTTGACCAGTGGCTCATTGCGAAAGGTCACGTAATCGGCTGGGTTCTCGATAGTCGAGCAACCGCTCATCACGGCTGCCACTGCCAGTACTGCAAGGCTGTGCTTGTACATGTCGTCGCTCCGTCGAACGAGCCGAAGTGGCTCGGTAAGTCTTGGAGCATTGATCAGGCTTGGGAGTTCGTGTATCTCGACAATCGGCGCGAGTCGACTCGCGTTCGCTGCCGTATGAACGATAAAGAGCCCGCGATTGCGGGCTCTTTTGCGTCAGTCGTCGTAGCCCAGGTTGGGCATCAACCAGCGTTCGCTGACGCTGATGTCCTGCGCCTTTCGCTCGCTGTAGCTTTCGATCTGATCCTTGTCGACCTTGCCGACAGCGAAGTACTGCGCCTCAGGGTGGGCGAAGTACCAGCCGCTGACCGCTGCTGCTGGGAACATGGCGTAGTGCTCGGTGAGGAACACGCCGCTACGGCCGGCCTTGTTGTAGTCCGCCTCGGGATCGAGCAGCTTGAACAGCGTGCCTTTCTCGGTGTGGTCCGGGCAGGCCGGGTAGCCAGGCGCAGGGCGGATGCCCTTGTAGGCTTCCTTGATCAGCTCCTCGTTACTCAGGTGCTCGTCCGGTTGGTAGCCCCAGTGCTCTTTGCGCACGCGCTCGTGCAGCCATTCAGCGCAGGCTTCGGCGAGGCGGTCGGCCAGCGCCTTGACCATGATCGCGTTGTAATCGTCGCCCTTGGCCTCGTAGGCCTTGGCAACTTCCTCGGCGCCGATGCCCGCGGTGGTGATAAAGCCGCCCACGTAGTCCGTCACGCCGCTGCTTTTCGGCGCAACGAAGTCGGCCAGGGACAGGTTCGGCTTGCCGTCCGGCTTGATGGTCTGCTGGCGCAGGTGGTGCAGGGTGGCGAGCTGTTCGCCGTTGTCCCCGTAAACCTCGATATCGTCGTCATGCACCTGATTGGCAGGCCAGAAGCCCAGCACCGCGCGGGCCTTGATCAGCTTCTCGTCGATCAGTTTTTTCAGCAGTTCCTGGGCATCGGCAAACAAGGTGGTGGCTGCTTCGCCGACCACTTCGTCGGTAAGGATGCGCGGGTATTTGCCGGCCAGGTCCCAGGAGATAAAGAACGGCGTCCAGTCGATGTACTCGGCCAGTACGTTGAGGTCGATATCGTCGAGCACCTTGACGCCGGTGAAGCTCGGTTTCGGTGCGCTATAACCGGTCCAGTCGAACGTCGGCTTGTTGGCGACGGCGTTGTCGTAGCTCAAGCGCTCGGTGCGGGTCGCACGGGCGGCGGTGCGCTCACGCACCACTACGTACTCGTCGCGGGTCTTCTGCACGAAATCGGCTTTCAACTCCTTTGACAGCAACTGGGTGGCCACGCCCACAGCGCGCGAGGCGTCGGTGACGTAGACCACGGCATCGTTGCTGTATTGAGGGTCGATCTTCACCGCGGTGTGGGCCTTGGAGGTGGTCGCGCCGCCGATCATCAATGGCAGGGTGAAACCCTGGCGTTGCATTTCCTTGGCGACGTGGACCATTTCGTCCAGCGACGGGGTGATCAGGCCGGACAGGCCGATGATGTCGCATTTTTCGGCGATGGCGGTCTGCAGGATCTTTTCTGCCGGCACCATCACGCCGAGGTCGACGATGTCGTAGCCGTTACAGCCTAGCACCACGCCGACGATGTTCTTGCCGATGTCATGCACGTCACCTTTGACCGTGGCCATGAGGATCTTGCCCTTGGCTTCCGGCTTGTCTCCTTTCTCCGCCTCGATGAACGGAATCAGATGCGCAACCGCCTGCTTCATCACGCGGGCGGACTTGACCACCTGGGGCAGGAACATCTTGCCCGAGCCGAACAGGTCGCCGACCACGTTCATGCCGCTCATCAGCGGGCCTTCGATGACTTCGATGGGGCGCGCGCATTGCTGGCGGCATTCCTCGGTATCTTCGACGATAAAGGCGGTGATGCCTTTGACCAATGCGTGCTCCAGGCGCTTGTCGACTGGCAGCGAGCGCCACTCTTCGTTCTCGACTTCCTTGGTCGCGCCGCCGCCACGGTAATTGTCGGCGATGGCCAGCAGGGCGTCGGTACCGCCTGGCGTGCGGTTGAGCACGACATCCTCGACGCGGTCGCGCAGCTCCTTGGGAATCTCGTCGTAGATTTCCAACTGGCCGGCGTTGACGATGCCCATGGTCAGGCCGTTCTGGATGGCGTAGTAGAGGAACACCGAGTGGATCGCCTCGCGCACCGGGTTGTTGCCACGGAACGAGAACGATACGTTGGACACGCCGCCCGAGCTCAAGGCGTGGGGCAGGTTGTCGCGAATGAAGGCGCAGGCTTCGATGAAGTCCACGGCGTAGTTGTTGTGTTCCTCGATGCCGGTGGCCACGGCGAAGATGTTCGGGTCGAAGATGATGTCTTCCGGCGGGAAGCCCACTTCGTTGACCAGAATGTCGTAGCTGCGCTGGCAGATTTCTTTCTTGCGCGCGGCGGTGTCGGCCTGGCCGACTTCGTCGAAGGCCATCACCACCACGGCGGCGCCATAGCGCTTGCACAGCTTGGCGTGGTGCTTGAATTGCTCGACGCCTTCCTTCATGGAAATCGAGTTGACGATGCCCTTGCCCTGGATGCACTTCAGGCCGGCCTCGATCACCTCCCACTTGGAGGAGTCGATCATGATCGGCACGCGCGAGATGTCCGGCTCGCCGGCGATCAGGTTCAGGAAGCGAACCATGGCCGCCTTGGAGTCGAGCATGCCCTCGTCCATGTTGATGTCGATCACCTGGGCGCCGGCTTCCACCTGCTGCAGGGCGACCTCCAGCGCTTCGGTGTAGTTTTCCTCGCGGATCAGGCGGGCGAACTTGGCCGAGCCGGTGATGTTGGTGCGTTCGCCGACGTTCACGAACAGCGACTTGCGGTCGATGGTGAACGGTTCGAGGCCCGACAGACGACAGGCCTTGGGAATCTCTGGAATGGCGCGGGGTTGGTACTTGGCGACGGCTTCGGCAATCGCCTGGATATGCGCCGGGGTGGTGCCGCAGCAACCGCCGATGATGTTGAGAAAGCCGCTGGCGGCGAACTCTTCGACCACTGCGGCCATTTCTGCCGGGCTCTCGTCGTATTCACCGAAAGCGTTGGGCAGACCGGCGTTGGGGTGGGCGGACACATGGGTGTCGGCCTTGTTCGACAGCTCTTCCAGGTACGGGCGCAGGTCTTTGGCGCCAAGCGCGCAGTTCAGACCGACGGAGATAGGGTTGGCGTGTCGTACCGAGTTCCAGAACGCTTCGGTCGTCTGGCCAGACAGGGTGCGGCCGGAGGCATCGGTGATGGTGCCGGAAATCATGATCGGCAACTCGACGGCGTCTTCGTCGAATACCTGCTGCACGGCGAAGATCGCTGCCTTGGCGTTGAGGGTGTCGAAGATGGTTTCGATCAGGATCAGGTCGGCGCCGCCAGCGATCAGACCGCGAGTGGCCTCGGTGTAGTTTTCCACCAGTTCATCGAAGGTGACGTTGCGGTAGCCAGGATCGTTGACGTCCGGGGAGATCGAGCAGGTGCGGCTGGTCGGGCCCAGGACGCCGGCGACGAAACGCGGGCGTTCCGGGGTTTCCAGGGTCTTGGCGTCGGCCACTTCACGGGCCACGCGGGCACCGGCCAGGTTCAGCTCATAGGCCAGCGACTCCATGCCGTAATCGGCCTGGGATACCTGGGTGGCGTTGAAGGTATTGGTTTCCAGAATATCTGCGCCGGCATCCAGATAAGCCTTCTCGATGGCGGCAATGATCTGCGGCTGACTGAGCAGCAGCAGGTCGTTGTTGCCTTTGACGTCGCTCGGCCAGTCGGCAAAGCGCTCGCCACGGTAGTCGGCCTCTTCCAGCTTGTAGCTCTGGATCATGGTGCCCATGCCGCCGTCGAGGATCAGGATGCGCTCCTTCAGGGCTTGCTGGAGGGCTTGGAGGCGGGCGCTGCGATCGGACATGAGAACTACCTGAGCAAAGCGGAAACAAAGGTGCGCGATGATAGCAAAGCTGCAGGGTTTTGGAGCGTCAGCGGGCTTTCCATGAATTTCATTCATGTTGCTGGGCCCGCCGTCTCGTTAGAATTGCCAGCATTGCAATCAAGGATGTGGCCATGCTCAAGCCCGCTGCTCTGTTTCTCCTTTCTTTCGCAGCCGGCCTGGCCCGCGCGGAAGCGATTTCCTATATCGACGATGTTCAGCCGATCCTCACCCACAAGTGCGTAGCCTGCCATACCTGCTACGACGCGCCGTGCCAGCTCAATCTCGGCAGTGCTGAAGGCATCCTGCGCGGTGCCAGCAAGCAACTGGTGTATGACGGTACACGCAGCAAGGCACAAGCGACCACGCGCCTGTATCTGGACGAACAAGGCGAGGCAGCCTGGCGTAAACGCGATTTTCATTCGGTGCTCGATGGTGAGAAAGGACAGGCTGCACTGATCAAACGCATGCTGGAGCTGGGCCGCAGTCAGCCATTGGAGCCCAATGCCAAGCTCCCAGACACGCTCGATATCGCCATCACCCGCAGCAATAGCTGCCCATTGCCGGGTGAGTTCGCCGCCTACGCGCAGAAGAATCCCCATGGCGGTATGCCGTTCGCTGTGACGGGCCTAGACGATGCTGAATACGCCACCCTTGAACAGTGGCTGGCGCAGGGTGCACCGGTCGCCGAGCAGCCCCTGAAGCCCAGCGCCATCGAGTTGCGCCAGGTCGAGCAGTGGGAGAACTTCCTCAACGCTCCCGGGGCGCGAGAGGATCTGGTTTCGCGCTGGTTGTACGAGCACCTGTTCCTTGCCCACCTACATTTCGAGGGCGGTGAGCCGGGGCATTTCTTCCAGATGGTGCGTTCGCGTACCCCTAGCGGCAAACCCATCGACCCCATCGCCACGCGCCGCCCCAATGATGATCCGGGCACCGAGTTCTATTACCGCCTATGGCCGATCCAGGGTGTGATCGTGCACAAGACGCACATCACCTATCCGCTGGGCGACGCCAAGCTGGCGCGGGTGAAGGAGCTGTTCTTCGGTGAGGACTGGACGCTGGATGCTGTCCCCGGTTATGGCGCACAACGCCGCGCCAACCCCTTCGAAACCTTCGCCGCGATTCCGGCGCGTGCGCGTTATCAGTTCATGCTGGATAACGCCGAGTACTTCGTGCGCACCTTCATCCGTGGTCCGGTGTGCCGCGGGCAGATCGCCACTGACGTAATTCGCGACAACTTCTGGGCCGTGTTCCAGGCGCCGGAGCACGATCTCTACATCACCGATGCCGAGTACCAGCGTGAGGCTACGCCGCTATTGGCCATGCCGGGTCAGTTCGATGATGTCGGCGATCTGCTGGGCCTGTGGCGCGACTATCGCAACAAGCGCAATGATTACGAGGACCTGCGCAAGGATGCCTACGCCGACGCTCCTGCTGCCGATTGGGCGCATATCTGGAGCGGCAACGACAACGCGTTGCTGTCGATCTTCCGTCAACACGACAGCGCTTCGGTACGCAAAGGCCTGCTCGGCGAGATTCCGCAAACCCTCTGGTGGCTGGACTATCCGCTGCTGGAGCGCACCTACTACCAGTTGGTGGTCAATTTCGACGTGTTCGGCAACGTCTCGCACCAGGCGCAGACACGGTTGTATTTCGATCTGATCCGCAATGGCGCCGAAGTGAACTTCCTGCGTCTGCTGCCGGCGCGCTCGCGTGAGGCTTATCTGGACGACTGGTATCAGAACAGCGGCAAGTTGAAGATGCTGCTGGACTACACCTCGGTCGACCATCGTTCGCCGAGCGCCATTGGCCTGAGCGGCAATGATCCGAAGAAGCAGTTCGCCGAGCAGCTACTGCAACGCTACGCCAAGCTCAATGCACGCCCTGACCCAATCAACCGCTGTACAGGTGCACATTGTTATCGCGACGGCTTGCCCAAGGAGCTGCAAGATGTCGAGCAGACGCTGGCGCGCTTGGCCAGTCGCCCGGCGGGCGGCTTGCGGGTGATCGATGAACTGCCGGAAGCGACCATGCTGCGGGTGGAACTGAGCGACGGCTCGCGAGAGATCTACAGCCTGCTGCGCAACCGTGCGCACAGCAACGTGGCGTTCATGTTGGGAGAGGAGCTGCGCTATCAACCGCGCCTCGACACCCTGACCATCTACCCGGAAGTGCTCAGCAGCTACCCGAATTTCCTGTTCACGGTAAAAGCGGGGGAGGTGGATGCCTTCGTCAAGCAGATGGAAGGTGTCAGCGACGCAAAATCCTTCGAGCGTATCGTCGAGCGCTGGGGTGTGCGGCGTAGCCATCCGGAGTTCTGGCGCTATTTCCATGACCTGGCCGAGCACATCCGCGAAACCCAGCCGTTGGAGGCCGGGGTGCTGGACATGAATCGCTACCAGAACTTCTAGCCGCACCCCGAAAGCCAGGCGCCGCAGGGATTGATGTCTCTGCGGCGCTGCTTAGGGCCCGCCCGTCGATCCCGGTTAGGTGCCATCGACCTTTCGCCTGCCGCTGCGGTCGGACGCTGAGGCTGCCTGATTCCAGGCCGCTCGGTTTCGATCTTGGCGACAGGGGGAATAGCGGTTCCATGCTGGTTTCAGTACAGGCTTTACGGGCGCTGGCAGCCTGGGTTGTGGTTTTTCATCATGTCATGCAGGTGTTCTTCGATTTTCAGGCCGACAGCTTCGTCGGTCGTCTGTTTGCCGAGCGGGGCGCCGTTGGTGTCGACATCTTCTTCGTCATCAGCGGCCTGGTGATCTATCTCTCCACTCAAGGCAAGCGCATCACGCCCTGGCGCTTCATGCTCAATCGCGCACTGCGTATCGTCCCGGCCTATTGGATCTACTCGCTGATGGCAGCGCTGATCATCGCCTTTGCCAACCCGGTGATGCCGGTGCAGGAATTCGACCTGCATCATCTGCTGCTCTCGCTGTTCTTCATTCCCGCCGAGAACCCGGGTGGGTTCGGTCTCTATCCCACGCTCAATGTCGGCTGGACGCTGAATTACGAGATGTTCTTCTACCTGCTGTTCGCCCTGACTTTCATCTTCACCGAGCGTTTGCGCCTGGTGTTCATCGTCCTCAGTCTGGCGGTGTTCGGCCTGCTGGCCACGCAGCCATGGATGAGCGACTTCTACCGCAACAGCATCGTCTATGAGTTCGTCTTCGGCATGGGACTGGGCGTGATCTACACGCGTGGCTGGATTCGTCAGGGCTTCTGGTTGCCACTGTTGGTCATCGCCGCATCGCTGCTGACCATCTACCACTTCGACAACTCCATGCGCCTGCTGCACTGGGGCGTGCCGAGTGCGCTGATCGTAGCTGCCTGCATTGCGATGGAACCCTGTTTCCGGGGCAATCGCCTGCTCAGTCATATGGGCGATTGCTCCTATTCGGTGTATCTGCTGCACGTGATCGTGCTGTCGCTGGGTTGGTACCTGCAGGCCCGTCTGGGGCTTGCCCCGGCCCTGGTCATCGCTGCCTGCATACCGGTGATCGCGCTGGCCGCCTGGGGCAGCTACGAATTGATCGAAAAGCGCTTTTTCGTGCGCGCAAAGCTCTGGATAGGGCAGCGAACCGACTCGGGAACGCTGCAGTCGTTATCCTGAGTAAATTAGTAGGACTATATTCAGGCCGTCACTTGGCGTACAATTCGCCGCATGACCGTGAGGAGTTGCCATGAGCGCCATCATCATTACTCAAGCTGCTGAAGACTACCTGGCCGAGCTGCTGAGCAAGCAGGACACACCGGGTATTGGCATCCGCGTTTTCATCACCCAGCCAGGTACGCCTTATGCGGAAACCTGCATTGCCTACTGCAAACCGGGTGAGCAAAAACCTGAAGACACCGCCGTTGGCCTGGCCAGCTTCACCGCCTGGATCGATGGCGTCAGCGAGCCTTTCCTGGATGACGCTGTCGTCGACTACGCCACTGATCGTATGGGCGGCCAGCTGACCATCAAGGCACCGAACGCCAAGGTGCCGATGGTCAACGAAGACAGCCCGCTGAACGAGCGCATCAATTACTACCTGCAGACCGAGATCAATCCCGGTCTGGCCAGCCACGGCGGTCAGGTGACACTGATCGACGTGGTCGAAGAGGGGATCGCTGTTCTGCAGTTCGGTGGCGGCTGCCAGGGTTGTGGCCAAGCCGACTACACCCTCAAGGAAGGCATCGAGAAAACCCTGCTCGAGCGCATTCCAGAGCTCAAGGGTGTGCGTGACGTGACTGACCACAGCAATCGCGAGAACGCCTACTACTGACAGGCGCAGTGCACAGGAAAACGGGGCGACCAGGTCGCCCCGTTTTCATTTCAGGCTTTGAGTACGCGTTTGCTGGAAGCGGGGAAGCGTTCGAGCTTCTCTGCCGGGCGAATGGGGCGCTTCACCAGTTCGCCGCTGCAGTTCGGGCAGCGTAGCGCCAGCACGGACTCGGCGCAGGAGCGGCAGAAGGTGCACTCGAAGGAGCAGATCAAGGCGTCGCTGCTGGCTGCAGGCAGGTCGCAGTCACAGTTCTCGCAATTAGGGCGCAGTTCAAGCATGGCGCTAGGCTCGGCTCAGTGGCGATCGCAGTAGTCTGCAGTCGCCGCAGGCCAGGCGCAACGGGCACATCCAGGGGCGCGCAAGGCGCCCCGACAGGATTTACTCCGGCATGCTCCACGGAGCCAGGTCGAAACCCTGGCTGCTCAGCTCCTCGCGGGAACGCTGCAGCGCGTCTTCCAGTTGTTGCGGGTCGCTGTAAGTGGCGCTGGAAAGCTGGCGGCCGAGCAGGCGAGTGTTGGTGCGGTCGATAACGCTGATGCTGACGACGCCGGTGCCGTCCTGCGGAGCCCAGGCTACGCACTGGAGCGGGCGGAAGGCACGATCGGCAATCAGCAGGGCTTCGTTGAAACGCAGCGGTGTGTTCATGGGGTCGGTTTCTCCGAGTTGATCCCAACAATTAATTGCGGCCAACAGGTTATTGGTGTTGGCCTTTCAATAGTGTTGATGAACTCAGTAGATCCATAAGTCACACATGGCTGAAAAAAGTTTTATTACTGGCGCAGTGTGCCCTGATGAAAACTTCTGGCGTCTCGCCGGCAACAACTTTCTACCGCGAAAGTTCCACCTCTGTTTCCTGCAGGGTCGGCTGTGGCGCAACGCTAGCGGGGGCTGGAGCGTTTCGCTGATGGCGATAGGCACTTACTGCCTCATATACCGACTTGCGCAAACGGTTTATGCCACCGATAGGGCGGTGTTCGGGAAGTGCATGCCAGGGGTTGAAGGACAAATTGTCGCAGAACAGGTTTTGTTCCCGGCTATCGAAGTCCTGAGGCTGCACGGTAATACGGGCAACGCTTTCGAAGGGCGATATCTTTTCGCTCCACTCGACACTCGGATCTTCGATGGGCATGTAGTGCTGCGCGTTCTGTTTTTGTACCTGCAATTCAAAGCACGCCGGCGCACGGTCCAGTGACAGCTGCTGGTAAAGCGCATTGCGCAGGAAGTTGGGTAGGGCGTTGTTTTGTTCCGGCAATTCGTAGGGCGGGCAATCCTGCGGTGCCGGTACCACGCGATACTTGATGTTCGACTCGCCGAGCTTGAACGGTGCAATGGAGTTGTAGGTGGTGGCCACGGGGCTTTCTGGTGCCAGAGCCAGCGTTTTCAGGGCGATGACCAGATGACGCACCTCCCAGGTGCGCGGGTCCAAGCTGGGGAAGAAGGCCTGGACCTTCTTGCCATCTGCCTGAGCTGCGAAATTGGTGCGGTACTCGGCCACGTCGCGAACGAAGAAAGCCGGATGGTTGAACATCACGAAGTCCTGCTCGCCAGCATGCTCAGGGCTCTTCATGAGTTTCTCGCCCGGTACGTCGAGCAGCTTTATGGCCATACCACGTGCATCGCGGGCACGATCAAACTGCGGGTAGGCATTGCCGTTGGACAGGCGCATCCAGGCCTGCCAGGTATGCCCGGGTTCGCTGAAGACGCCATGGCGCAGCGACTCATCCAGCGTATCCAGCACCTGTACTTCGGCTTTCGCGCAGCCATGGGCCTTGGCGTGGGCGTCACGCAGTACGCGGGTGTTATCGCGGTGTTGCTCGACGATACGTACAGCGTCTTCGATGATAAGCCTGGTGAGCGCAGCCTCATCCGGCTCGATCTGTTCTTGCGTAGAGACCGGGCCGGAGAATTTCCAGGCGTAATAGGCTTCGCCCAGGCCCAGGCCCCAGCCAACCAGGCCTACGAGGGCGACGGTGAGTAGCAGTTTGCCGAGCAGACGACCGAGCCAGAGCCAGAAGCGTTTCAACATCGTTGCAATCCTTGTTCTAGATATCGGTTGAAATCAGCCTTCGCAGTTCGGGCCGGGCGTCCAGGCTCGTACCGGCACGTCACTGAGCTGAGTTTCCAGCTCGGCGTTACCCAGCACTTTCAGGTATTCGATCAGTGCCAGGCGCTCGTCCGGTGACAGGGCACGGCCGATGACGCCTTCCTGGCGGCAACCATCGCGGAACTCATGACCGCCATTGCCGTTGCCGGTCACACGGGTATCGAGCAGGAAGCCGCCTGGGAACTTGTCGCTGCGATAACCCACGCGCTCCGGATCGAATTCGAAGTTACCGACCCAGAACTGGGCCTGCCGCTCGTATACGGGAGAGAGCAACTCGAACAGGTTGGGCACCGAACCGTTGTGCAGGAAGGGCGGAGTAGCCCAGATGCCGTCGAGAGGACGGGCCTTGTAGCCGCGCTTTTCCTGAACGCCGATGGGCAGGCCATAACCGTCCATCTCCTTGCGCTGGCGCGGGCTTATGCCGGCGTCCTGATAGGCGCGGTTTTCCACGTAGGCGGTGATGTAGGCCAGGCCCTTGGCGCTGGAGATACTCTTGAAATCGACCTCATCGAGGCTGGCACCGTACAGACGCACGTCCAGCTTGGATAGCTCTGCCTTGGTCCAGCCCAGGCGACTGATGTCGAAACGGTGGTCAGCGATGTTGTCGGCGGTGGTTGGGTCGGTGCCGACGATGCTGATCGGTACCACGCGCATCTTCCATTCAGGATCGCGCGACGGCGCCAGGCGCTGATCACGCGGCTTGGGATCGGGGGCATGACAATAGGCGCAATTCTCGGTGTAGAGCGCTTTGCCACGGCTTGCCAGGGGCAGATCCACCTTGCCGAATACGGCTTCTGGCCACTTGGGTGGCTGCAGTTGTTTCAGGGTTTCCTCGAGGGTGTAGAGGTCATGCAGGCGCACGCTGGAGGCGTAGCGATCAGCCTCGGCGACGCCTTTGCGATGTTCGTCGAGCAGATACAGGCTGGCGCCGACGCCAAGGGCTTCGCCAACGTTGCGTGCCATCGGCTGCATGGCCGAGCCATTCCATTGCACCCAGTCAAATTTCCAGATGTCCCAGAGTTGCGGGTAGCTGACCGGGGCATTGGCAACGCGGTAGTTGGCCTCATCGAGAACATCGCCGAATACGGTATTGGCGATACGACCGAATGCATCGGTACGGCCAAAGCCTTCTTCCGTCGGATACAAGCCACGGTGCCAGTCGTTGAAAGCAGTCGCCAGCAGCCGGTCGAGCACTTGCTTGAAATCCTCGCGCAGTTGGTCGCGACCTTGCGGGTACTGCTCGCCCAGGACCTCCTGGGCAAAGCGACGGAATTTCAGCGGGTTGTAATAGGTGAAGGCCATGCTCATGCCCAGCGCCTGGCCGAAGCCGCCACCGCGCAGAGTCGGTACGGTAGAGGCGAGGGAGTGCAGGGCGGCACCGCCATCGATACGCACGGCCTGGTCTTTGTAGCGCAGTTCGTCGGTATGGCAGGCGGCGCAACTGATATCGAGAAAATGCTCGCCGCTTTCGCTGTCCTGATGACGGGTAAAACCAACCGGCAGATTGGCCGGGTTCAGAGCGCTGGGCTGCTGCTTGGGGTCAGTAAGAAAGCCGAAGCGGGCCAGATAATCGAGGCGGGCGAATTTCTCGGTGCCGAACGGCATCTCCAGCGCGCTGATCCAGTCATAACGCAGGCCTTTAACCGTCGTGCCCTGCGGCGTGTAGTAATAAGTCTGGCGCTGCTCTTCGCTCCACTGGTCCAGGTAGTGCAAATCGTTGGGCTGCTGATAGGTCGGAAGGTTGGGGTTGGCGATGTAATACAGCACCACCGCCAGACCGATCAGTGCCAGCAATATGGCGAGTTTCAAGGTGCGGCGGAGCAGACGCATCAGAGACTTCCTTTTAGCGTTCTTATTAGCCGGCCTGTTATTCCAACACTGCAGGCTGTTGGCAAGATGCCATCGCGGTGGTTATGAAAACTCTGCAATAACCAGCAGGAACGACGCATATAGCGAAATGATCCACGAAGCGTCAAAGTTCTTGCTAGCTTTACGCTTGAGAGCGCCAAATTGTTGTTTTTATTGGGGTTATAAAATAATGGCGCCAAGGATGGAGTATGTTGGAGGCTGTTTCCGTCGCATCCCGGCAACTACTGGTCCTCGATCCCTTCGAGGCGTGTGAAGCGCTGTTTAATCCATTGCAGGCTGCTGGCTGGAGCGTGCAGCGCTGCACGCCACAAACGCTCAACGGCCATGCAGGTGATGCACTCCTGCTTTACCTCGATCAGCAGCCCAGTCATGCGCTGCTCAGGCAACTGCAATTGACAGGGCTTGGTTGCATCGTGCTGACGGATGCCGAGCGATTGCAGCAGATCAATTGCGAAGAGTTGGTCGGCGAATGGTGCTACGCCGCGCTGACATTGCCGGTGGAATTGCCCCAGTTACTGGAAACCTTGCAACTGGCGCAGACAGGCACCCGCTTGCGCAGATTGAAAAGCGCACGACAGGCGCCGCAGTTTCTCGGCAACTGTGCCGCCGCGCGTAGCCTGCGACGGCAGCTGGATCGGCTCAGCCGTATCGATGGCCCGCTGTTTATCAGTGGGGAGCGCGGTAGTGGCAAGCATCTGCTGGCGCGCTTGCTCCACCAGCGTTCATCTTTTATTGCGCAGGCCATGTGCACTATCGATTGCGCCGAGCCTCTCGACGACGCTGCTCTCGCCGCGTCGAGCTTCACCAACGTGCAGCTCGAAAACGCATCTCGGCTCTCTGCGGTCGACCAGCAAAAGTTGTTGGACTACCTGCAGTGTCATCCTCGAGCACATCTATTGACCCTGGACCGAGGCGAGCTGGTACAGGCCCTGCAGCAGGGGCGCTTCAGATCGGATCTGTTTCATCTATTAGCGGCGCAGCAACTGCAAACGCCGAATCTGCGCGAACATCCTGGTGATCTGGTGCTACTGGCCGAGCACTTCGCCAAACAACACGGGGCGGTGATCGGACGACATCATCGGCATTTCAGCGAGGAAGCGATGGATGCCATGATCAGCCATCCTTGGCCGGGCAATGTGCGTGAGCTGCGCAATCACGTGGTACGCGCCCTGGTGTTGGCTCAAGGTCGGCAGATTCTTGCAGCCGATCTTGGTTTGCGCCCGGCACAGGCGAGCATCGATGCTCCGGTTACGCTGGAGGACTACATACGGCGGGCCGAACGCCAGGCGCTCAACGACGTGCTGGGCCGCTACGCCAACAACATGAGCCAGGCCGCGCGCACGCTCGGGATTTCGCGGCCAACCTTCTATCGCTTGCTGCACAAGCATCGCCTGCGCTGAGACGCATGCTGTAACGCTCGAGAAACACTGCTAAGGTGCTCGGCAACCCCATCGCAAGGAGATCGTCATGCACCCGTTCGAGGCCGAGAAACCGCCGCAACTGGCCGGATTACTGGGGTATGCCGGGCTGGTACCATTCGTTGGTGGTGCATTGGGGATCTGGGTGATTCCCCTGGGCTGGCGGCCTTTCGTGCTGGACGCGCTGCTGGATTTCGCTGCGGTGATTCTGGCCTTTATGGGCGCCATTCACTGGGGTTTGGCTATGCGTGCGGAGGAAACCGATGAAAAGGCCAAGCTGCAACTGGGGCTGTCGGTGATTCCGCCCTTGCTGGGCTGGGCCGCATTGGCTGGTGGACTGCCGATTGGGTTGTCCCTGCCGATTTTCCTTTTTGCCTTTATCGGCCTGTACCTGGCAGACATGCACGCTGTACGCGTAGGGCTGGCGCCGCAATGGTATCCGGCCCTGCGTACGCCGCTGACCCTGGTGGTCTGCCTGAGCCTGTTAGTGGCCTGGGCCAGCGTGTTGATTCGCTAAGCCGAGCAGCGTCGCGACCTGCGCCAGCGCAGCCTGGCGCCGCTCATCCCAGCCACCTGACAGTTCGCAGAAACGCTGCCCGTTACCCAGCAGCCAATCCCGACAGGCCTGATGAAAGGTCTGGCGCTCGACCAACTGAGGCTGGCAACGCTGGCCGTCTTCGACCCAGGGTACGCCTGCGGGGTCGAGTAACAGATGCTGGTCGTAGTGACGCGCCAGCAACTCGGCCTCCAACCAGTGCGGACAATCGCCGAACAGGGAGTGACTCCAGAGCATGTTGCTCAGCAGGTGCGTGTCGAGAATCAGCAGCGTCGGCCTGGTTGCTCGCGCAGCATCCTCCCAGGCCAATTGGCCGCGCGCGATCTCGGCGATGTCGGCATAGCAGGTATCGCGCTGTTGTTCGTCGATGAAGTGGCGCACGTATTCGCCCACCACCACGCCACCGAAGCGCGCTTGAATCTCCCCGGCCAGCCAGCTCTTGCCGCTGGACTCGGGGCCGGTCAGCACCAGGACTTTCATGACGCGTGCTGCAACGCCGGGTCACGGCGCCAGGTGAGCCAGCCATTTATGGCCAGGGCGGTGAAGGCCGCGTAGAGACCTGCAGTCAGGTACAGCTCGCTATACAGGAAGAAGGCCACGTAGCAGATATCGACCATTACCCAGAGCGCCCAGCACTGCAGGCGTTTCTGCGCCATCCACAGCTGCGCGACCAGGCTGAAGGCGGTCAGTGCCGAATCCAGCCAGGGCGAGCTGGCATCGGTGTAAGTGGCCATAAGGTAGCCGAGCAACCCGGCACCGAGCGCACCGATCAGCAATCCGCTCAGAACTGCGACCACACCCAGGCGGCTGACCATGCGCCCATCGTGGCGGTCGCCGCCACGGGTCCACTGCCACCAACCGTAGAGTTGCAGCGCGGCGAACAACAGTTGCAAGAGCAAGTTGGAATACAGCCGCCAGTCATAGAACAGCCAGGCGTAGAGCAACACCATGATCAGACCGATGGGCCAACACCAGGGGTTCTGTCTGACCGTCAGCCAGACAGCGACGATGCCGAGCCCGGCAGCAACGAGTTCAAGCCAGGACATCTGGCGCCCTCAAATCAGGAAAGGGTGGCGATTGTACTGATGCAGGCGGCTCAGCACACCAGGCTGTCGGCTTGTCGATAGAGCATCAGCAGCTTGCGGGTGATGGTTTGCTGGATGTCGTCACGCTCGAAGCTCGACAGTCGCTCCAGGCGTGCCAGCTGCAGGCGATGCAGGTGGATATAGGGCATCTGCTGGTCGAACTCGCGCAGGTCGCCCTTAATCAGCACCGGCAGGAATAGATCACCGATTTTCTTCTGGTTGCTGATGATCTGCGCCAGGGCCGGTTTGAAGGGCATGGTCTTGGGCGCCGGCCCGCCATCCCTGATCTGGGTGCTGAGCAGCAGGCCCGGTTTACCCAGAACCTTGCCCGGCAACACGCACAGGCCCGTCTTGCGGATGGCCTGGCTATCGATGCCGTGCAGGGTGTCGTGGAAGGCGTAGGGATTGGGCAGCACCACCATCTTGCGCCCGAGATCGGTGGGGAAGTGCAGGCTGTAGTTGGTGTACAGCTGCCCCACCGACTCGGAATAGACGCACAAGCGGTTCTCGAACAGCTTGATGAAACGTTCGGCCAGCTCGCGGCGGGCCATGCTGTCCAGGTCCCAGATCAGGTCCTGATTCTGTGGTCGACTGAAATCGACCTCCTGATGCTGCATGCTGCTCATGGTCGACTCATACGCGGAATTGCCCAAGCAGACGACTGAGCTGGTCGGCCAGCTGTTTCAGGTGCTGGCTGGCCGCGCTCGACTGCTCGGCAGCCTCGGCGGTGTTGTGGGCCAGCGCTGCCGTCTGCGTGACGTTCTGATTGATGTCCTCCACCACGTGGGATTGCTGCAGGGTGGCGCTGGCGATCGAGGCATTGAGACCGGTCAGGTTGCGTAGCGACTGGGCGATCTGGGCGAGGCTTTCGCCGGCCTGGCTGGCTTGCTCCACAGTCAGCTGGGAGGCGCGACTGCTTTCGTTGATCACCTTGACTGCGGCCTCGGAGTTGCCCTGAAGACGCTCGATCATGCCCTGAATTTCTGCGGTGGAGGTTTGCGTGCGTTGCGCCAGCAGCCTCACTTCGTCGGCAACCACAGCGAAACCGCGACCCTGCTCACCAGCGCGGGCAGCCTCGATGGCAGCGTTGAGGGCGAGCAGGTTGGTTTGCTCGGCGATGGAGCGGATCACCTCCAGCACGCTGCCGATCTGTGTGCTCTCGCTGGCCAGTGATTGGATCACCTCGACGGCCTTGTCGATGGTGCCCGACAACTGATCGATCTGGCGCAGGCTCGCTTCGATGTTCTGCTGGCCTTGTCTGGCCTGGTCCTCGGCGGTGTGCATCTCGCTGGAGGCGTGCTCGGCGTTCTTCGCCACGTCCTGCACACCGTAGGTCACCTCATTGACGGCGGTCGCGACCAGCTCCATCTGCTGGGCCTGCTGCTGGCTATGGCGCTGAGCTTCGCTGGAAATATCGCCGAGATTGCCCGCGGCCTGATCCAGCGAGCCGGCCGACTCGAGCATCTGACGGATAACGTGCCGCAGCTTGTCGGTGAAGGCATTGAAGTGGGCGGCCAGTGCGGTGAGTTCATCGCGGCCATGAGTATCGAGATTACGGGTCAGGTCGCCTTCGCCGCTGGCGATGTTGGCCATGGCGTCGACCGCTGCCTGCAGCGGTTGCACGATGCTGCGGGTAATGACGACTACCAGCCCCGTCAGCAGCACGGCAATCAGAAAGCCGATGGTGATGGCTTTCAGTGCCTGAGCCTTGAACTCTGCCTGTACATCATCGACATAGACACCGGAGCCAATGATCCAGCCCCAGGGCTGGAACAGCTCGACATAGGAAATCTTCGGTACCGGGTCACTGGCGCCTGGCTTCGGCCAGCGGTAATCGACCTGGCCGGCACCCTGGCTGCGGGTGATGGCGACCATCTCGTTGAACAGCGCCTTGCCGTCCGGATCCTTGAAGCTGGACAGGTTCTGACCTTCGAGCTTGGGATTGGTCGGGTGCATGACCATCACCGGCGTCTGGTCATTGATCCAGAAATACTCCTGGACGGCATAACGCAGCCCGCGTATGACCTCCATCGCCTGTTTCTGGGCCTGTTCACGGTCAAGGCTGCCGGCGCTTTCCAGATCATGGAAATACTTGAGGATGCCCGCCACGCTCTGCACCACATGCTCGGTTTTTTCCGATTTGGCGAGGTAAAGATCGCTGTGTATCTGGCGCAACATATAAGCGCCCTGGAGGATCAGCGTCAGGAGGGCAAGCGCCAGAATCAACCACAGGCGACGGCTGATGGGGAGACTGCGTAAATGGTTCATGGGCGAATACCGGATTGTTGTAATTGTCAGCGTCAGGGCAACCCCGAACAGTACTGGCGATACTGTCGCATCGGAGCATTATTCACGCCAGT
The DNA here is from genome assembly GCF_048068235.1 of Pseudomonas sp. NY15364. Lineage (NCBI taxonomy): Bacteria > Pseudomonadati > Pseudomonadota > Gammaproteobacteria > Pseudomonadales > Pseudomonadaceae > Pseudomonas > Pseudomonas sp. NY15364. The sequence goes on from NZ_JBLUPX010000019.1 coordinate 81,889, forward strand.
TGTCTGATAGCATTTCGGCCGCCAGGCGCAAAACCTGAGTGATTGGCGAGCCAGGCGCTGTTTCTGCCGGGACGCACGCGCAGGAACCTGCGTAGCGTGTTTATGTCCCACGGCGGGCTGTATTGCATATTCGAGTTTACGCGCGGCGAAGTCGTCGCGCTTTGGGGGAGTTGATGGATATCTGGATGGCCTTTCAGGCTCTGATTCTGGGCATTGTGGAAGGGCTGACCGAGTTCTTGCCGATTTCCAGCACCGGGCACCTGATCGTGGTCGGAGACTTGCTGGGTTTCAATGGCCAAACGGCAACCGCGTTCAAGATCATTATCCAGCTTGGCGCCATTCTGGCGGTGATCTGGGAGTTCCGGGCCAAGGTGCTCGGTGTGGTGGTCGGGCTGCCCAATGAGCCCAAGGCCCAGCGTTTCACCTTCAATCTGCTGTTGGCGTTCATTCCGGCCGTGATCTTCGGCCTGGCCTTCGCCGATCTCATCGAGCACTGGCTGTTCAACCCCATTACCGTGGCCATGGCGCTGATCATCGGCGGCATCATCATGCTCTGGGCAGAGAAGCGCGATCATACCATCCAGGCCGAAACGGTCGACGACATGGACTGGAAGCTGGCCCTGAAGGTCGGTTTCGCCCAGTGCCTGGCGCTGATTCCAGGTACGTCGCGTTCGGGCGCTACCATCATCGGCGGCCTGGTCTTCGGGTTGTCGCGCAAGGCCGCGACCGAGTTTTCCTTCTTCCTGGCCATGCCGACTATGGTGGCGGCCACGGTCTATTCGCTGTTCAAGTACCGCGACATTCTGCAGATGAGCGACCTGCCAATCTTCGCCATTGGCTTCGTCAGCACCTTCATCGTGGCGATGATCACCGTGCGTGCCTTGCTCAAGTTCATCACCAACCACAGCTATGCGGTATTCGCTTGGTATCGCATCGCCTTCGGCCTGGTGATTCTCGCCACCTGGCAGTTGCACCTGATCGACTGGAGTACGGCGCAACCGTGATCGGTAACGAGCGCAAGGGGCGCCTGAAAAGCTGGGACGACGCCAAGGGCTTTGGCTTCATCCAGCCGCAGGACGGAGGCAGCGAGGTCTTCGCGCATATTTCGGTGATGCGCGGTGATCGCCGTCCTCAACCTGGTGACGAGGTGTTGTTCATCGCGGGGCGTGACGAGCGAGGGCGGCCACGTGCCGAACACTTGCGCCTGGCTGGTGAGCTTAGCCTCGATCGCCAGGCGATTCGGCGTAAACCGAAAGCGCCTGTCAAGGCCGCTCCAGCAACGCGAAAGCCTGTTACCAAACCCACGCAGCGTTCAGCGGCGCAGGGCACTATCCAGAATTTCTTCGGCAAGGCCGTGATGTTCGTATTGCTCTGCATCCTGCCATTGCTCGGCTGCGTGGCACTGTTCGGCCAGGGGCTCTGGTGGGTGCTACCGCTCTATCTGCTGGCCAGCCTGCTGAGCTTTATGCAGTACTGGCTGGATAAACGTAGCGCTCAGAGCGGTGGTCAGCGCACGGCAGAAAACACCCTGCACCTGGTTGAGCTGGCCGGTGGTTGGCCAGGCGCGCTGATCGCTCAGCAGGCGTTCCGGCACAAAACGCGCAAGGCGTCCTATCAGGCGGTTTTCTGGCTAATCGTCGCCGGTCATCAACTGTTCTGGATCGATCTGCTGTTGCTCGATGGCGCCTACATCGCCCGTCATATCCCCTTATTCGTCCAGTAGCAGGCCGGGTTGCAGGCGTTTGGGCAGCTTGCGCACCACCAGTTGATGCGAGCGCGTCAGTAACTGGCGAAGCTCGTCGTCACCCAACGGCAATTGCCGAGCGCTCATGCTGACCCAGTGAGCGCGCGCCAGATACGGGGCAGGGCGGATGCCTGGGCGGTCTACGTGACCGAGAAACAGGTCGTTATCGACCTTGAAGGCCAAGTCTTCGCCGAGAAAATCGAGGATGGCGAACATCTTGTTGCCCGCTACCGAAAACACCCGGTTGCTGCCCCATTTGAGGTCTTCACGGGCACCGGGTAGGGCGAGGCAGAAAGCGGCGATCTGGTCTGCAGTCATGGATATGTCCCTGGCGATTCCGATAAGCAGTCTATCGGACACCGAAGGATAGTGCGTAAGCCCTGCTTTCTGGTGCTGTCCATGAAGATGCTGGCGACGATTATTGGCGTTGCAGTGCTGTGATCATCCGGCGTTTTGGCGCCGCTCGGGGGAGTCTTGTAGACTCTGCTCCCCGTGTTCACCCGCGAGCCGGAGCTCATCCGAGCCCCAGTCAATACCTCCATGAATGCCCATCGCCGTCTTCGGTTCTCTCCCTGGCTGCTACTGAGCCTGTTGCTGCTGTCACTCTCGACAAGGGCCGATGTTGGCTATCTCGACGTCGCGCAACTGGGCATGCAGCCGCTGTCGCTGACTACACATGTCGGAATGCTGGAGGATGCCGCGCGAGGGCTGACGCTGGAGGACGTAAGCTCGCGCGAAATGAGCGAGCGCTTCCGATATGAACGCCTCCGTAGCTCATCCTTCGCACTGGGCTTCACCCGTTCGGCCTACTGGTTTCGTCTTGACGTCGGCAACGCCAGCGACCAGTCGGTGACGCGCCTGCTGGTGGTCGACAATCCACGTATATCCCTTGTCGATGCCTACGTGCCAGACGGGCAGGGCGGCTATCGCGCCTGGTTCACCGGGGCTGACCGCCCGCAGGGCGGCAAGGCCTACGACAATCGCAACTTCGTCTTCCCGCTGCACCTGACTGCGCACTCTCAGCAAGAGGTGTACCTGCGGGTCGAGTCGAGCATAGGCCTGCTGGTGCCGTTACAGCTCTGGTCAGTGCAGGCGTTCCATGCTTACGAGCGCGAAGACTACATGGCGCGTGCCGGCTACATGGGGATCGCCATTGCCATGATCCTGTTCAACCTGATGCTGTTCATCGCCCTGCGTGAGCGGATTTACCTGCTCTATGTGACCTTCGTGTTATGCGCCGTCTGCGCCTTGACGATCAAGAACGGCATGGCGCCGGACTGGACATTGTTCGGCCTGCCGCTCAACTCCAATGTGGCGTATTACTCCGGCGCATCGCTGGCGCTGAGCGGCATGTTGCTGTTCATGCGCAGCATGCTGCAGACCACACGCCTGTTGCCGCGGGTAGACCGCGGTTTGCTGGCGTTGGTGGTCTTGTATCTGGTTTCCCCGCTGATCTACGCCGTCGCCCTGCCACAGGTTTCACGGGTGGCCATCTTCGTTTATTTGTCGACCGCCTTCGTGATGATGGGAGTAGGGCTGGCCTGCGCCCTCAAGCGGCAGCGCAGCGCCTACTTCTTCCTTGCTGCATTCGGCCTGCTGATTCTCGGTGGGGCCACTACGACCCTGCGTGCCCTGGGCATCTTGCCGACCAATGCGTTTACGGAAGACGGCCTGCAGATCGGCTCGTCATTGGAGATGCTGCTACTGGCCTTCGCACTGGCCGACCGCATCAACGTGATGCGTCAGGAAAAACTGCAGGCTCAGGCCAGGTTGCTGCAAACCCAGGAACAACTGGTGGAAACCCTGCAGCATTCCGAACGTGAGCTGGAACACCGCGTTGCCGTGCGTACCGAAGAGCTGCAGGTACTCAATAGCCGGCTGGAGACGCTCAGCCTGACCGACGCACTCACGGGCATCGCCAACCGTCGGCACTTCGACGAGGTGCTGGCCAAGGAATGCAAGCGCGCCCAGCGTGTCGGTGAGCCGTTGGCCCTGGCCGTGCTGGATGTCGACTGGTTCAAGGCCTACAACGACCATTACGGCCACCCCGCCGGCGATAGCTGTCTGCAGCAAATTGCGCACACCCTGGCCTCAACCATCAGTCGTTCCACCGACCTGGTGGCACGCTATGGCGGTGAGGAATTCGTCTTTCTCGCACCTTCGACCGGGCTTGCCGGGGCGCAAAGCATGGCAGAGAAACTGGTGACGGCGGTCGAAGCATTGACGCTGTCACACAAGCGTTCGCCTCTGGGGCACGTCACGATCAGCGTCGGCATCGCCTTGATGCCGCGCGACGCCAACAGCCATGCGCAGACGCTTCTGCAACGGGCCGATGCAGCGTTGTACCGGGCCAAGAGCCAAGGTCGCAATCGCGTGGTGTGTGATGGGCAGGCATAAAAAGCCCCAGAGCATCCACCCTGGGGCTGAGGAGGGTCGGCATGGCGCCGACCGGGGAGAGTGGGTTCAGGCCTGCGGCTGCCAGCCGCCACCGAGCGCCTTGTAGATCGCGACGATGCCGCTGTACAGCTCCACCTCGGCTGAGGCCTGGGCATCTTCGGCGGCCAGACGCTCGCGCTCGGCGTCCAGCAGCACGAGGAAATCCACAGTTCCTTCGCGATAGCGAATCGCCGCTTGATCCGCCGCCGCACGGCTGGCTTCGGCCTGGCGAACCAGGGAAACCAGGCGCTGCTGGCGCTTGGCGTAGTCGCTGAAAGCGTTTTCCGATTCCTCCAGCGCCAGCAGCACCTGCTGCTCGTACTGCGACAGCGCGCCATCAGCCTCGGCTTCGGCGCCACGCAGACGCGCCCGCACGCTACCGAGATCGAAGGCCGCCCAGCTGATGCTCGGTGCTACGCCCCAGGCGCGGGCAGCTGAGGAGCCCAGCTGTGAGCCACGTCCGGCGGTGAAACCGAGAAAGCCGGAGAGGCTGACCCGTGGAAACAGGTCGGCAGTCGCTACGCCGACCTCTGCCGTGGCCGCCGCCAGCTGCCGCTCGGCCGCCTGGATATCCGGGCGGCGGCGCAGCAGTTCGCCGGGGTTGCCGATGGGCAACGCCTTGGCAATCACCGGTAGCGGTTTGGGCGACAGATCGATCTGCAACTGCTCCGGGCGTTGGCCAAGCAGGGTGGCGATGCGGTTTTGCGCCCGCACCTGTTGCGCCTGCAGTTGCGGCAGACTGGCTTCGGTGGCGGCCAGGCGGGCATCGGCACGCAGTACGTCCAACTCGTTACCAACGCCGGCATCGCGCAATTGCTCGGTGATGGAGCGCGAATCCTGCTGATTCTTCAGGTTTTCACGGGCGATGCTTTCACGCAATTGCGCGCCGCGCAGGGTGCCGTATGCATCGACCAGCTCGGCGATCAGGCTGACTTGCAGCTGGTAGTAATCCGCTTCAGCCACTTCGATGCGCGCTTCGCTGGCTTCCAGTTGGCGTTGAATACGGCCGAACAAATCCACTTCCCAGGCCATGTCCAGGCCCAGGTCGTAGCGTTCCTGACGGATACGTTCGTCCGTGGTCGGGGGCTGCTGGGCCTTGCCGAACTCACCACTGGCGCGGCTGGTAACGGTGGGCAGGCGGTCGTTGGCCACGTCATCACGAATCGCCCGCGCTGCACGCAGGCGGTTGAACGCCACGCGCAACTCGCGGTTGTCCGCAAGCGAGCGCTGCACCAGCTGGTTCAGCGTCGGGTCGTCGAACTGCTGCCACCAGGCGGCTTCGAAACGGCTACGGTCGTACTCGGCCGCCTCCAGCGCCTTGAAGCGCGCGGGCTCGGTAGCAGGTGCCCGGTAGTCCGGGCCGACGGCGCAGGCCGATAGCGCCAGGGTCAGCAGAGCGGGGGCAAAGGCTTTCATGCATGCGACTCCTGCAGGCTGACGGCTTTGCGGGCTGCGCGTTTTTCCACGAAACCACGGATCAGGACATAGAACACCGGCGTCAGCAGCAGGCCGAAGAAGGTCACACCGATCATCCCGGAGAACACCGCCACGCCCATGGCATGGCGCATCTCGGCTCCGGCACCGGAGGAGAGCACCAGCGGCACCACGCCCATGATGAAGGCGATGGAGGTCATCAGGATCGGACGCAGACGCAGGCGGCAGGCTTCCAGCACGGCAGCGACGCGATCCATGCCTTCTTCCTGTTTGTCCTTGGCGAACTCCACCAGCAGGATGGCGTTCTTGCAGGCCAGGCCCACCAATACGATCAGGCCGATCTGGGTGAAGATGTTGTTGTCGATGCCGGCCATGATTACGCCGGTGATGGCGGCGAGCAGTACGGTCGGTACGATCAGGATCACCGCCAGCGGCAGACTCCAGCTTTCGTACTGAGCCGCCAGCACCAGGAACGCCAGCAGCACGCAGAGCGGGAAGATGAAGATCGCGGTGTTGCCGGCGAGGATCTGCTGGTAGGTCAGATCCGTCCACTCGAAGGTCATGCCGATCGGCAGTTCCTCGTTGAGCAGTTTGGCGATGGCCGCTTCGGCCTGGCCCGAGCTGTAACCCGGTGCGGCGGCACCGTTGATCTCGGCGGTGAGGAAGCCGTTGTAGTGCATCACCCGATCCGGGCCTGCGCTGTCATCGACCTTGACGAAGGTCGACAGCGGCACCATCTCGCCACGGTTGTTGCGTACCTTGAGCTGACCGATCTGCTCCGGCTCCAGGCGGAATTGCTGGTCGGCCTGGACGTTGACCTGGTAGGTGCGGCCGAAACGGTTGAAGTCGTTGGCATACAGCGAGCCAAGGTACACCTGCAGGGTGTCGAAGATATCGCTGATGGCCACACCGTGGGTCTTGGCCTTCTCACGGTCGATGGCGGCATCGACCTGCGGCACGTTGACCTGATAGCTGGTGAACACCGACATCGGGTTCAGCTCCGGCAACTGCCGGGCCTTGTTGAGGATGTTCTGGGTCTGCGTATACAGCTCTTCGTAGCCCAGGTTGCCGCGATCCTGAATCTGCAGGCGGAAGCCGCCGATGGTGCCCAGCCCCTGTACCGGTGGCGGCGGGAAGATGGCGATGTAGGCGTCCTGAATATCGGCGAACTGCGCATTGAGTTCGGCGGCGATAGCCGTGGCGCTCAACGACGGATCGGTGCGTTCATCAAAAGGCTTGAGCGGGGTGAAAACGATGCCGCTGTTGGGGCTGTTGGTGAAGCCGTTGATCGACAGGCCAGGGAAAGCCACGGTGTTTTCCACCCCCAGATGCTGGCCGGCGATCTCGCTCATGCGCTTGATGACTGTTTCGGTGCGATCCAGCGTCGCGGCGTCCGGCAGTTGGGCGAAGGCCACCAGGTACTGCTTGTCCTGCTGCGGCACGAAGCCGGCCGGAGTGCTCGAGAAACCCAGGTAGCCGAGTACTAGCAGGCCACCATAAATCAGCATGGCGATGCTGCTACCACGCAGTACGCGACGCACGGTACCGACGTAGCGATTACTGGCGCGCTCGAACATACGGTTGAACGGGGTGAACAGCCAGCCACCGAACAGCTTGTCGAGCCCACGCGAGAAGGCATCTTTCGGCGCGTGATGGTCCTTGAGCAAGATGGCAGCGAGGGCCGGCGACAGGGTCAGCGAGTTGATGGCCGAGATCACCGTGGAAATCGCGATGGTTAGTGCGAACTGCTGATAGAACTGGCCCGACAAACCGGAGATGAAGGCCGTCGGCACGAACACGGCGCACAGCACCAGGGCGGTGGCGACGATGGGGCCGGTCACCTCTTTCATGGCCTGGCGAGTGGCCTCGACCGGCGATTTGCCCAGGGCGATGTTACGTTCGACGTTCTCCACCACGACGATGGCGTCGTCCACCACGATACCGATGGCCAGCACCAGGCCGAACAGCGACAGGGCGTTGAGCGAGAAACCGAACATGTGCATGACCGCGAAGGTGCCGATCAAGGACACCGGTACGGCAGCCAGGGGGATGATCGAGGCGCGCCAGGTCTGCAGGAACAGCACGACCACCAGCACCACCAACACCACTGCTTCGAGCAGGGTGTGTACCACTGCCTCGATGGAGCCGCGGACGAAGATGGTCGGGTCATACACCACTTCGTAGTCCATGCCTTGCGGGAAGGACTTCTTCAGCTCGGCCATGCGCTCGCGCACCGAGTCGGAAATATCGATGGCGTTGGAGCCAGGACGTTGGAACACCGGGATGGCGACCGCCGGCTGGTTGTCCAGCAACGAGCGCAGGGCGTACTGGTTGGAGCCCAGCTCGACGCGGGCGATGTCGCGCAGACGGGTAATCTCGCCGTTGTCACCGACGCGGATTATGATGTTCTCGAACTCTTCCTCGCTGACCAGGCGGCCTTGGGCGTTGATCGACAGCTGGAAGCTGTTGCCGGCATCGGAAGGCGGCGCGCCGAGGGCACCAGCGGCGACCTGGCGGTTCTGCTCACGAATGGCGGTGACCACATCGGTAGCGGTCAGGCCACGCGAGGCCACCTTGTTCGGATCCAGCCAGACGCGCAGCGAGTAGTTGCCCATGCCGAACAGCTGCACGTCGCCCACACCGTCCAGGCGCGCCAGCTCGTCCTTGACGTTCAGCGCGGCGTAGTTGGACAGGTAGAGCATGTCGTAGCGCTGATCCGGTGAGGTCAGGTGCACCACCATGGTCAGGTCCGGGGAGGCCTTGTCCACGGTCACACCGAGACGCTGCACCTCGGTAGGCAGGGTCGGCATGGTGCGGGTGACGCGGTTCTGTACCTGCACCTGGGCGTTGTCCAGATCGGTACCCAGAGCGAAGGTCACGGTCAGCGTCAGGCGGCCGTCGATGGTCGATTGTGAGGACATGTAGAGCATGCCCTCGACGCCGACGATGGCCTGTTCCAGCGGCGAGGCAACGGTTTCACCGATCACCTTGGGGTTGGCACCGGGGAAGTCGGCACGCACCACCACGGTCGGCGGCACCACCTCCGGGTATTCACTGATCGGCAGTTGAAACAGCGAGATGGCGCCGCCAATCAGGATCAGCAGCGACAGCACGGCGGCGAAGATCGGCCGCTGGATAAAGAATTGCGAGAAATTCATGGGGGTTCCTCAAGTCGCGCAGGCGTTATCAGCCGCGCGGCGCGCGAGCGTCGATGTGGTCGGCGGCGATACGCGGGGCCTGGCTTGCATCGACGGCCTGACGCAAGCGCGCCAGTTGCTCGAGGGTGCTGTCATCGGCCATGGCCACGGGTTGCGGGTCGACGGTGGCGCCGGGCATGGCGCGCTGCAGACCGTTGACCACGATCTTCTCGCCCTTGCTCAGGCCGCTGCGGACGATGTGCAGGCCTTCGAGCTTCGAACCCAGCTCGATGGTGCGATAGGCCACGGCGTTATCGTCGCCCAGCACCAACACGTACTTCTTGCCCAGGTCGGTGCCGACGGCTTCGTCCTTGATCAGAGTGGCGGCGTAGGGCTTGCTGCCCACCAGCTTCAGGCGCGCGTACAGGCCCGGGGTAAAACGGCCGTCCTGATTGTCGAATACGGCGCGACCACGAATGGTGCCGGTACGCGGGTTGACCTGGTTGTCGAGAAAGTCCAGCTGGCCCAGATGCGGGTGGCCGGCTTCATCGGACAGACCGAGGTATACCGGGCTGGCACCACGGGCGTCGGAGCCGGACTGACGGGCCAGCTCGACATACTTGAGGAAGGCGCGCTCATCGGCATCGAAGTAGGCGTAGACCTTGTCGGTGGAGACCACCGAGGTCAGCAGGCTCTCGCCGGCACCGACCAGATTGCCTTCGGTGATTTCGGCGCGGCTTACGCGACCGTCGATGGGCGCAGTGATGCGGGTGAAACTGAGGTTGAGCAGACTGTGTGAAAACCTAGCAGTCTGAGTGCAAGGTGAAGACAATGCCTCTATCGGTCGATAGGGGCATTGTCGTTTATGGGCTATATCCAAGGTGAAGATCGGCAAC
>NZ_JBLUPX010000020.1:0-88864 GCF_048068235.1 Pseudomonas sp. NY15364
GACCTGAGCGCTGCACTTTGCATCATTGCACCAGTAAAAACACAAACGCCCCGAATCAATCGAGGCGTTTGTATTGAACCGGTTCAGTTCAGAACGTTTTCACACAGTCTGCTCGGGGCGCTTTTTTGTGTCCGCTCGCGGCCTTAGTCGGCACCAGCGAAGCCGTTCTGTCGCCAGGCCTCGTAAACGGTGACGGCCACGGTATTGGATAGGTTCAGGCTGCGGCAACCAGCGCGCATGGGCAGGCGTACGCGCTGCTCGGGTGGCAGGGCGTTGCGCACCTCTTCTGGCAGGCCACGGCTTTCCGGGCCGAACAGGAAGGCGTCGCCGGGCTGGTAGGCGATCTCGTGGAACGGTTGCGAACCCTTGGTGGTGAAGGCGAACAGGCGCGGGTGGTCGAGGCTTTCGAGGCAGCTCTGCAGGTCCGGGTGACGCTTGAGCGTGGCGTATTCGTGATAATCCAGGCCGGCGCGGCGTAGCCGTTTGTCATCCAGCTCGAAGCCCAGTGGCTCGATCAAATGCAGCTGGCAGCCGCTGTTGGCGCACAGCCTGATAATGTTGCCGGTATTGGGCGGAATTTCCGGTTGAAAGAGGATGACGTGGAACATGCAACACTCCGAGCGCTGGGACGAGCGCCATTCTACGCCGCCTGAAGATCCACGGCCTCGTTTGCGCTGGCGTTTCATGGCATCGGTGATGCTGATCGCCTTTCTCGTCGGCATGATGATCGGCCGGGTATTCGATCCGCCGCGTCTGCGTATTGAGGACGTCGAGGCTTGGGAGCAGGGGTTGCAGCTCTGGTTCAACCGTGAGCCGCAAGCCCAGGCCGAGCATGTCGACGGCGCTCTGGTGTATCGCTACGAAGATGCCTACGGGAAAGTGCGCGAGGGGCAGTTGAAACTGCCGCTGGGCCTGGTGAACTGGCGGGTGGAGCGCGACGGGCGGGATCTGCTGCTGGTGCTGGTATCGCCCCGTCCGCTGGACGGGGAGTGGCGCGGTGCGCAAGAGGATGGACGTTGGCGTGCACGACTGGCACTGCGTCCCAAATAAAGAAGGGGATTCCCCGGCCTGCCTGTACCAAGGTCCCCGAAACGGGTGGCGCCGTGCTCGTTGGCCGAGCAATGGCGCGTTACACAGGACGCGCGGTGGCGTCGAATAAAGAAGGGGATTCCCCGGCCTGCCTGTACCAAGGTCCCCGAAACTGGGATTGCCTTAGCCTATGCAGGGCGTGTGCCAGTTTTATTACCAGCGCTGCAAGTCGCGGTTTTTCGGGGTTGAGGCCATCGGGCGAGGGCCTGCGGCGCCATTTTCAGCGCCGCTGTGCACCAGCGTGCAGCGTGATGCACCGTTGGCGCACCACGCTGTGTTCCCGCTGTTAGCGCGGCAGTAGCTGCAGGGTGCCCTGGCTGTTGGCTTTGACGTCGGCGTCGCTCAGGTGCTGCCGCTGATATTCGCCCGCCACGTGGGCGGTCGCCTGATCGCCATAGTGGGCATCGAACGGCACGCCGCTCTGGCCAACAGGAATACCACCCAGGGCCTTGTCGGCGTCACCCAGATCGACCAGACGCCGGGTCGAGGGGCCGTAAACCACCGGCCAGGGCGCTGGCCCTACCTTGTGCGACAGGTTGTTCGGCGTCTCATGGCCGCCCGGAGCGGCCATCGGGCCAACGTTCAGCAGCCAGGCCAGCGGCTGCTGTTGGCCAAGCGGGTGACTATGGGTGAGGGTATGACCACGGCCCCAGGTCCAGGCGGCGGGATCATTACCGAGTACGCTGCGCAGGTGGTCCAGGCTGGCACGCCAGGCCTCTGCGACGATCTGCGCGCGGCTCTCGCGTTGCTCGCTACCCTGACGATTCCACCAGGGTGAATCGGCATTGGCGGTCAGGCGCGGCAGGGCCGTGTCGAGCACGCGGGTCTGCAGCAGGCTGTCGAAGAACACCTCGCCCAGCTCGTCGGCCATGGCTTCGTGGGCAAGCTGATAGGTCAGCTGGTTGAACAAGGTGGCGGCCACGGAGTCGAGCTCGTGGTCGCCATTCCACTTGGCCAGTTGCTCCACCAGCGCGCGCTCCTCATCGTTCGCCGCCGCTGCGCGCAGCTCGTCGAGGATCGGCGCCAGCAAGCGCGGACCATAGCCGGTACCGGTGTCCAGCTGCAGCGCCTGGCTGTTTTGCGTGTTCCATTTCACCGAGGCATCGCTCAGGCGCTGGTTGAGGCGCTGACCGCGATCGGGCAGGTTGTAGTAGCCGGGAATCTCGATGCCGCTGGCCGGTACCGGCTGATAGTTGGCCGAGAGGATATAGCCGCGCTCTGGGTTCTCTTCCTGCGGGTTGTCGCTGAAAGGGTGATAGCCGAGTTTGTCCGCTTCAGCGCTCGCGCCATCGAGGATAAAGGTCGGGTTGACGCCATCCGGGCGCAGCGGCAGCTTGGCTGCGGCCCACCAGGCGATGTCTCCGCTGGCGCCGGCCCAGAGCACGTTGAGGCCGGGGGCCTCGATCTTCTCGACGGCGGCGCGGGCCTTGTCCAGGCTGTCGGCGCGGCCCAACTGGTAGAAGGCGTCGAGCATCGGGTTATCGGTTTCGAGGAAGGCCCACCACATGGCGATCGGCGTGCTGCCGCTGGTCTGGCCCAGGGCATCGTTGATGATCGGCCCGTGCGGCGAGCGGCGCAGGGTGATCTGAACCGGCTCGGCGCCCTTGACCTTGATGCTCTCCGTACGTTGTTCGAGGTCGACCCAGTTGCCCTGGTACCAGACCTGGTTGGGGTTGTCCGGGTTGATGCGCTCGGCGATCAGGTCGAGATCGTCGTTCTGGAACATGGTCAGGCTCCAGGCGAAGTCACGATTGTGGCCAAGCATGGCGCTGGGAATCAGTGCGTGGTGGTAGCCATACAGCTCGTAACCAGGCGCCTGCAGGTGCGCTTCGTACCAGACGGCCGGCAGCGAGAAGCGAATGTGCGGGTCGCCTGCCAGCAGCGGTTTGCCGCTGGCGGTGCGGCTGCCGGATACCACCCAGGCGTTACTACCTTCGAACTGCGGCAGGCCGGTGCCCTCCAGAGCGCTGTTGCTGAGTTGGGCGAGGGCGGAAAGATCCTGCCAGTCGCCGGCGGCCAGGGAGGTGCCAAGCACGCCCTGCGGATGCCAGTCGAGGTCGAACAGTTTGAGATAGTCCGCGCCCAGCTCGTCACGAATATGGGTCATCAGCGGTTCGGTGCGCAGGGCTGCGGCGAAGCTGTAGGCCATGTAACCAGCGACGCTGAGCGTATCGGCTGCGGTGAACGGGCGTGGCTCGATGCCCAGCAGGTCGAACTCCAGTGGCCGTGGGCGGCTGGCCTGGTACTGGTTGACCCCTTCCAGATAGTGCTTCAGCGCCTGGGTGGACGGGCTGTTGGGATCCAGCCGAGCGGCATAGGCATCGGCATGGCGGCCGATTTCCAGGGTACGGAACAGACGGTCAGTGGGCACCAGCTTTTCGCCGAGCACTTCGGCCAGTTCACCGCGCGCCAGACGCCGCAGCAGCTCCATCTGGAACAGACGATCCTGGGCGTGCACGAAACCCAGAGCGCGGTACATGTCCGCCTCGCTCTCGGCGCGGATGTGCGGCACGCCGCGTTCGTCGTAGTCGACCGTGACCGGCGCCTGCAGGGCGGCGAGTACCAATTCGCCATCGCGCTGCGGTTGCTTGTCGTGCAGGTACCAGGTCAGGCCGCCTGCTGCGGCGGCAACCAGCAGGGCAAGGGCGGTCAGGGAGCGTTTCATCCAGCTATCCTTATTGTTGTGGGGCAAGCGTGCGAGCATTTTGCGCGGGCGCCCTGGCGTCGGCATTGACCATATGCCTCGATGCTTAAAGTCTATGGTCAAAGATCGCTGGAATCCCCATGCCCGATAACGCCTTCGTCGCCCTCACGCACTCCTCGACCTTGCGCCGCCTGCTCTACGAGGCGTTGGCCGCGTTGGGGTTCGACCCGACCGACACCTACCGCCGCGCCTACGCCGGCGTGGCGCTGGCGGCACCGCTGCTGGAGGCGCGAGAGGAGCACGACAACGCGCCGCGCTTCTGGCAGGCGCTGGAGGGTATCAGCGGGGATGTCGACATTGGCCTGCACCTGGGTGAGGTGATGCAGCCACGGCCGATGGATGTGGTCAGCTACCTGCTGTTGGCGGCGCGTGATCTGCGCCAGGGCCTGCAGGCTTTCGTGCGCTTCCAGCACATCCTCTCAGGCGGTTTTGCCGCACGGCTGGAGGAGCAGGGCGATGAAGCGCGGCTGGTGATCGACCTCAACTACCGCGAGGTTGGCTCGTTGCGTCAGCAGATGGAATGTCTGGCCGTGCTGCTGAGCAAGATGCTGGCGTCCGCAGGCGGCGAGATTCCGCTGTTGGGAGTGGAGTTTCGCCATCGCGCGCCGCGCAAACTTGCCGAGCATCGTCGCCTGCTCGGTGTCGAGCCGCTTTTCTCGCGGCCGCACGACGTGCTGATCCTGCCCCGGGCGCTGCTCTCGCGGCCCTCGCGCAGTGCCAGCCCGCGACTGTTCGAAGTGCTCAGTGAGGAAGCCGAGAAGCAGTTGGCCGGTTTGGTGGAAAACCAGTTGCTGGTGCGGGTGCGCTATTGGCTGGAGGTCAACCTGGGCACTGCTACCTGTAGCCTCGAGGCCTGTGCGCTCGCTCTGGGCAGCAATCGCGGTGCATTGCAGCGCGCCCTGAGCGAGCAGGGCAGCAGTTTTCGTGCATTGCACGACGAAGTGCGGCGTCTGCGTGCGTTGCGCCTACTGGATCAGGGGCTTGGTGTGCGCGAAGTGGCACGGGCCTGCGGCTTTGCCGAACTGTCGCCGTTCTATCGGGCGTTTCGCCGCTGGCAGGGCGGCACGCCACGTGGTCTGGTATCGCGCCACGGCTCGACTGGCGGTTGAGGCGCGTTCGTGGGTTAGCGACGCTGGAGGACGCCGCGGAGGTGGTGCGTCGCGTAACCCACCAGGCGGTAGCTCGTATTGCGCCGATGGTGGGTTACGACGCCTCAAACAGGGCTAATCGTCCGGTAAGCGCGACAGGCGGCTAACCCACCCTGCGTTGCTCGGGGCTCGTCAGTCGTTGCTCGGCTTGGCCCATTCGCAGAAGCACCCAACTGCCAGGGTATTGCTGGCATTCACCTTGCGCCCGGCCGCCAGCGCTTCGAGTATGGGTTCGATGAAGCTGTTGCTCGAGTTGCAGACCAGGCCTTCGCTATAGGGGCCGAAGTAGGCCAGCTGGCCCTGTTTGTCCCAGATCGCCACGGCGGGGCTGGCTGGCAGGTTGGCGCTGCCGGGCAGCTCGTCAATGGCCTGTAGCGCGGCCAGTTCGGCGGGCAGGCGGCCCTGGCTGCCGGGCTTCTGGACGACGTGAAATTGCACGCCTTGTGGCGTGTAGTGTTCGATGAGCTCGGCCAGGTGCTGCTGGTTGCCGACATTGCATGGACAGGCCGGGTCCCAGAAATGCACCAGGCGGATCGCACCGGGGCCGCTCAGCTCGTCGGGCAATTGCAGTTCGGCGCCGGAGAACACCGCCGCGCGTTCGTCGAAGGTGCGCAGGTAACGCGTTTCGAACCAGCGGTAGGCCAGCACCATGCCGGCCAGCCAGGCCAGGGCGAGCAGGGTGATGAGCAGGTTCTTGCGTGATAGGCGGGGCATGGCGCGGGCCGGGGGTAAAAAGGGCGTGTAGCTTGCCACGATGCGTCGGGCAGCTGAATATCGCAGCATTCGAGACGATGGCGTCGGTATCGACCGCGCGCCTCGCGCAACTTATGGAAAGCCCTATGTCAGAGCCGTTTCAGCCCGATCAATTGCGCCCCCTGCTGCGACCCTTGGCCGCAGCGCGTCTGGACTTGCCGGCGCTGCAGGCGTATCGCAGCTTCTACGGTTTCGACCTGGCTGCGCGTTTTGCCGGGTTGGATAACCGCCTCGGCAGCTTCAATGCCGCCGGCTACCAGATCGCCGTGCAGCTGTGGGCGCCAGCCGAGCCGCGCGGCACGTTGCTGTTGTTGCATGGCTATTACGACCACATGGGCTTGTACCGGCATGTGGTCGACTGGGCGCTGAGCATGAACTTCGCCGTGCTCGCCTGCGACCTGCCGGGGCACGGACTGTCAAGCGGCGCGCGCGCCAGCATCGGTGACTTTGCCGAATATCAGCAGGTGCTGGGCGGCTTGTTCGAGCAGGCCAGCGAGCTGGGGCTGCCGCAGCCCTGGCACCTGTGCGGGCAGAGTACAGGCGGGGCGATCCTGCTGGATTATCTGCTCGCGGACGGCAAGCGTCCGGAGCTGGGGCAGAGCATTCTCCTGGCGCCGCTGGTGCGACCGCGTGCCTGGGGCTGGTCGAAGCTCAGCTATCGGGTGCTCAGTCGGTTCGTCCGGGAAATTCCACGGCGCTTCAGCGATAACTCCAGCGATGCCACTTTCATCGATTTCGTACACAACCTCGACCCCCTGCAGCCACGCAGTTTGCCCACGGCCTGGGTGGGGGCGTTGGCCAAGTGGGTGCCGCATATCGAGGCGGCCAGGCGCAGCACGCACAGCCCGCTGATCATTCAGGGGGAGGCGGACATGACGGTGGACTGGCGCTACAACCTCGAGGTGCTGCAGAGCAAGTTCAATCAGCCGCAGATCCTGCGCCTGACAGAGGCACGTCACCATCTGGCCAATGAGAACGAGGGGCTGCGCCAGCGGTACTTCGATTTCCTGCGCGAGCGCCTGGCTTAGATGCCCTGTGGCGCCGGCTCAAGTTCGTTGGTGCTCATGCCCACGGCAAGGCCGGCCCGCAGCGCCTGCAGGGCGGCCTGGTAATAGGCTTTGCCCGCATCCGACTGGGCGAATTCGACGAACTGCTCCAGCTCGGGGTCGCTCAATTCGCGATAGACATGCAGCAGGGTGTTGTCGAGGTCTTGTTCGATCTGCGTCATCAGGCGTTCGCGCTGGCCATTGAGCAGCCCCTGGGCCTGGCCGCCACCGAGCAGGCCGGGAAGCATCTGGCTGAGACTGTCGGCCGCCACGCCGGCCAGCGCCAGGCTGACTTCGGCGCCGGCTTCCTTGGCTGGCAGTGCCTGCGCCAGATGGCGAATCAGCAGGCGCCGGGTGGCATCCGCGTCGGTGCGCGGCAGGCCATTCTCGTACTTGGCCAACTGATCGCGACGCGTGGCCAGCGTTTCGGCGGCGACGATCTTGCGTCCCAGTTCGGATTCGAAGAAGGCTAGCGCCGGCTGCGGGTCGGCCAGTTCCATGCCCAGGCTGTGCTGCGCGCGTTGGTCGATGGCGGCAGCGGCGAAGCGGCGATTGCTGTTATCTACCAGGGCCTGGAACACCGCCGGTGGCAGGGTGCTGCGGTAGCGCTGCTGGGCGGCGTCGAGTGCCTGGTTGAAATGTTCGCGCTGTTGCGGCCAACCGGCAGCCTGATACAGGCGCAGGTGATCGTCTGCCAGGGCCGGCAAGGTCAGGCCAATCAGCAACAGGGCAAACAGAACGCGCATCGAGAACTCCTTGGCAAACTTTCCTGGCCGGCCGCAGGGTGCTGCGGCCCGCTATTTTCGGTGGCTGAAAGGGGCTTGTCGAGCTATGTCTAGTGGGCCTTCCGCCGCTGTACAATCGCGCCATGAACGACACTGACCTGCAACACAGCTTTGCCAACCTTATCGACGACCTTGCCAGCCAGCGTTGGTCGTTTCTGGAGCTATTCGCCCCAGAGGTTCTGACCCGCGAACTGGCCGCCGAGTGCCGTAAGCGTGAGCGCAGCGGCGAGCTAAGTGCTGCCAGCGTTGGTCGTGGCAGCGCGCAGCAGGTGCAGGAGGGCATTCGTGGTGATCGCATCCAATGGCTGGAGGCGGGCCAGAGCGAGGCCTGTGACCGCTATCTGCAACTGATGGATGATTTGCGCCTGGCCCTCAATCGCGAGCTATTTCTGGGGCTCGAGGATTTCGAGTGCCATTTCGCCTCCTACGAGCCGGGCGCCTTCTACCTGCGCCATCTCGACCGTTTCCGCGATGACGATCGGCGCACGGTCTCGGCCGTGCTTTATCTGAATGAAAGCTGGCAGGCCGACCAGGGTGGCGCCTTGCGCCTGTATCTGAGTGATGGGCGTGAGCATGACGTATTGCCGCAGGCCGGCACGTTGGCGCTGTTCCTCTCCGGCGATATGCCCCATGAAGTGCTGCCGGCCACCCGCGAGCGCCGCTCGCTGACTGGCTGGTTCAGGCGCCGCGGCACCGACGTGCTCTGAGCGCGCGGGAGGACGTCGATGCAGAAGATACTGGTCAGCCGCTGCCTGCTTGGGCATCGGGTGCGTTACGACGGTGGTGCACATGGTCCCTTCGATCAGCTTCAGCAGTGGCTGGACGAGGGGCGCGTAGTGGCGCTGTGCCCGGAGGTGGCGGGCGGCCTGCCGACGCCACGTGCACCTGCGGAGGTAAGCGGTGGTCAGGGCAGTGCGGTGTTGGATGGTCGGCTGCCAGTACTGACGATCGAGGGCGAGGATGTCACGGCTGCGTTCGTCGATGGCGCCGAACAGGCGCTGGCGCTGGTACGTGAACACGGCATCCAGCTTGCCCTGCTCAAGGCGCGCAGCCCTTCGTGCGGCAATCTTGAAAACTACGACGGCAGCTTCAGTGGTGTGCGGGTGCCGGGCGAGGGTGTGACAGCAGCCCTGCTGAAACGAGCTGGGGTGAAGGTGTACAACGAAATGCAGTTGCACGAAGCGGCCGCCGAGTTGACGCGTTTGGAACAAGGCGGCGCTTTAGAGTCGTAGGAGCGAGCTCTGTTCGCGAACATGGTCCACTTCGCGAGCAGAGCTCGCTCCTGCAGGTCTGCCCGCTGACGTGTTGCAGATAAAGAAAAGGGAGGCCGAAGGCTAGCCGTTGGGGAAATCTGTTGAAAGATTCCCCGATGGCCTGCGGTTACGGGCCCTATAAGCAAAAATTCCCAGCCGAGATATTTTCTGCTGGGGACTTTTGCTTTTTGGCTTTCAGATCATGACGTTAGCGATCTGCATCAACAGATTAAGCCAACGCCTTGGGCCGAAGCCTCCCTTTGTTCATTTCTGCATACCGCCGACGCGCAGCAGCTCCGGTTTAGAACAGAACGCGGCTGCGGATCGTGCCGTTGACGTGCTGCAGCTTCTCCAGAGCCAGGTCGGAGTACTCGGCGTCGACGTCGATCACCACGTAGCCGACCTTGTCGTTGGTCTGCAGGAACTGGCCGGAGATGTTGATGCCGTTGTCGGCGAACACCTTGTTGATCTCGCTCATCACGCCCGGAACGTTTTTGTGGATGTGCAGCAGGCGGTGCTTGCCCGGGTGCGCCGGCAGGGCCACTTCCGGGAAGTTGACCGAGGACACCGAGGTGCCGTTATCGCTGTACTTGACCAGCTTCTCGGCTACTTCCAGGCCGATGTTGGCCTGAGCTTCGGCGGTGGAACCACCGATGTGCGGGGTCAGGATCACGCGATCCAGGCCACGCAGCGGGCTTTCGAACTCTTCGTCGTTGGACTTGGGCTCGACCGGGAACACGTCGATGGCCGCGCCGATCAGGTGTTCGTCCTTGATCGCATTGGCCAGGTGGTCCAGCTCGACCACGGTGCCGCGTGCGGCGTTGATCAGGATGCCGCCCTTCTTCATCGCACGGATTTCCTTCTCGCCGATCATCCACTGGGTGGATGGCAGCTCAGGTACGTGCAGGGAGACGATGTCGCACAGACCCAGCAGCTCATACAGATCGCCGATCTGTGTAGCGTTGCCCAGCGGCAGCTTGGTCACGGTGTCGTAGAAGAACACCTGCATGCCGAGAGCCTCGGCCAGTACCGAGAGCTGGGTGCCGATCGAGCCGTAGCCGACGATGCCCAGCTTCTTGCCGCGGATTTCGAAGGAGTTGGCCGCCGACTTGATCCAGCCACCACGGTGGCAGGAGGCGTTCTTCTCGGGAATGCCGCGCAGCAGCAGGATGGCCTGGGCCAGTACCAGCTCGGCCACCGATCGGGTGTTGGAGTAGGGCGCGTTGAATACGGCGATACCGCGCTCGCGGGCAGCGTCCAGGTCGACCTGGTTGGTACCGATGCAGAAGCAACCGACAGCGACCAGCTTCTTCGCACAGTCGAAGACCTCGGCGGTCAGCTGGGTGCGTGAGCGAATACCGATGAAGTGCGCATCGGCGATCTTTTCTTTCAGCTCTTCGCCTGACAGCGCGCCCTTGAGGTACTCGATGTTGCTATAGCCGGCGGCCTTCAGAGTGTCCACGGCATTCTGGTGGACGCCTTCGAGAAGAAGGAACTTGATCTTGCTCTTGTCGAGAGAGGTCTTGCTCATCGGAGTACCTGTTGTCCCAGGGATGTTTTCAGGGAAGGGCTGAGAAGCTCAGCCAGCGCCCGTAGATCACCGCATAGCTCGATTCACGGGGTGCGTATGCTAGCATGTTCGCCTTTTTCAATGCTCGGTTGCGACCTGAATGGTTCTCAGGGCGACCATGAATCCTTTGAGAGTTCAGTAGATGACCACCCCTGCCCAGATCGAAGAGCTGAAGACCCTGGTTGAACCCGGCAAGGTACTGACCGACGCCGATTCCCTGGAAACCTACGGCAAGGATTGGACCAAGCAGTTCGCTCCGGCACCTTCGGCCATCGTCTTCCCCAAGACCACCGAGCAGGTACAGGCCATCGTGCGCTGGGCCAATCAGCACAAGATCGCCCTGGTGCCGTCGGGCGGTCGCACGGGGCTATCCGCCGCTGCGGTGGCCGCCAATGGCGAGGTGGTGGTGTCGTTCGACTACATGAACCGCATCGTGGAGTTCAACGAGTACGACCGCACCGTCGTTTGCCAGCCGGGCGTGGTGACCAAGCAGCTGCAACTGTTCGCTGAAGAGAAGGGCCTTTATTACCCGGTGGATTTCGCCTCAAGCGGTTCCAGCCAGATTGGTGGCAACATCGGCACTAATGCCGGTGGGATCAAGGTGATTCGCTATGGCATGACCCGTAACTGGGTCGCCGGCCTGAAAGTGGTCACCGGCACTGGCGAACTGCTTGAGCTGAACCGCGACCTGATCAAGAACGCCACCGGCTACGACCTGCGCCAGCTGTTCATCGGCGCCGAAGGCACGCTGGGCTTCGTCGTCGAGGCCACCATGCGCCTGGAGCGTGCGCCGAAGAACCTCACCGCGATGGTGCTCGGCACGCCGGATTTCGATTCGATCATGCCGGTGCTGCACGCCTTCCAGGGCAAGCTCGACCTGACCGCCTTCGAGTTCTTCTCCGACCGCTGCCTGGAGAAAATCCTCGGCCGTGGTGACGTGCCGGCGCCGTTCGAGAGCCGCACGCCGTTCTATGCCCTGCTGGAGTTCGAGGCGCTGAACGAGGATGTGGCCAACGAAGCACTGGCGACCTTCGAGCACTGCGTCGAGCAGGGCTGGGTGCTCGACGGCGTGATGAGCCAGAGTGAGCAGCAACTGCAGAACCTGTGGAAGCTGCGCGAATACATCTCCGAGACCATCAGCCACTGGGTTCCTTACAAGAACGACATCTCCGTCACCGTCGGCCAGGTACCGGCCTTCCTCAAGGACATCGACGATATCGTTTCGGCCAACTACCCGGATTTCGACGTGCTCTGGTACGGCCATATCGGTGACGGCAACCTGCACCTGAACATCCTCAAGCCCGAAGCGCTGCCCAAGGAAGACTTCTTCGCCAAGTGCGCGGTGGTCAACAAGTGGGTGTTCGAGATCGTCGAGAAATACAACGGCTCGATCAGCGCCGAACACGGTGTTGGCATGACCAAGCGCGATTACCTGCAATACAGCCGCTCGGCTGCCGAAATTGCTTATATGAAGGCGATCAAGGCGGTGTTCGATCCCAACGGGATCATGAACCCCGGCAAGATCTTCGCCTGATCGCAGACGCCCGCCTGACAGCGGGCGTTTTCGTATCCGGCCCCGCGTCGGTTAAGGTACGGCACCGGCCACAAGCCGCCATGCCCACAATATAAACAACACAGGAGTCGGTGATGAGCTATCAGCACCAGTACGTCGACGGAACCACCGTCCACTTTCCCCTTGGCAAGGTCGTGTGCATCGGCCGCAACTACGCCGAGCACGCCAAGGAACTGAATAACCCGGTGCCCAGCGAACCCTTGCTGTTCATCAAACCGGGCTCCTGTGTGGTGCCGCTCGATGGCGGTTTCGCCATTCCCGATGATCGCGGTTCGGTGCATTACGAGGCGGAAATTGCCGTGCTGATCGGTAAGCCGTTGTCGAAGACGCCGGACGCCGAGGAAGTGCGAGACGCCATCAGCGGCTTCGCCCCCGCGCTGGATCTGACCCTGCGCGACGTGCAGGCCAAGCTCAAGGAGAAGGGCTATCCCTGGGAAATCGCCAAGAGTTTCGACGGTGCCTGCGTGCTGGCGCCTTTCGTGCCGGGCGATGCCATCGAGGATCTGGCTGACATCGGCATTCGCCTGGTGATCAACGGTGAAACCCGCCAGGACGGCAATAGCCGCGACATGCTCAACCCCATCGTGTCGATGATCCAGCACATGGCCGGGCACTTTGCCCTGCAGCCGGGCGACGTCATCCTCACCGGTACGCCGGTAGGCGTGGGTGCGTTGAACAAGGGCGACGAGCTGGTGTTGGAGCTGGTCGGTCACAGTCGCTTCATCAGCCGCGTGCTATAAGACGCGCTCAGCGCCTGAGCGCTGAAGCCAGTCGCCGTCCTCCTCTCTGGACGGCGGAACTCCTCTCGACAGCGGATGTCGGATTGCCATCATGCAGCCGAGCCGTAGCCGATGTCCGCTCTCCTTCGTAAGATTCGCCGCCCCCGCTACTGGCTTTCAGGCCTGGCAGTCGTCGCCTTGGGTGCGCTGACGCAGACCCAGCACTGGGATGACCGCGCCCAGTTATGGCTGCAGGAACGCTCGACGCCATTGGTTGATCGCCTGGCCAGTGTCTGGTTGCCGGGTTACCGCGCGGTGATCCAGGCCAAGGCGCTGGCCGGCCTGGAAAAGGACGAGACCTCAGGGCTGACCTATAACCCGCAGACCGGCACCTTGTTCACCGTCACCGGCAAGAATCCCCTGCTGGTGGAGCTGTCGCGTGAGGGTGAAGTCCTGCGGCGCATCGAGCTCAAGGGTTTCGCCGACCCGGAAGGCGTGGAGATGATGGACAACGGTCGGATGGCCATCGTCGATGAGCGGCGTCGTCAGCTCACCACATTCACCCTGGGCGACGATGATCTCGAATTGAATGCGGCCGATTTCCCCGGCTTCGACCTGGGCTTCGCCGAGTCAGGCAACAAGGGTTTCGAAGGGCTGGGCTGGGACTCACGTAGCCATAGCCTGCTGCTTGGCAAGGAGCGCAGTCCGCTGAGGTTGTTCAGCATGCCGTTCCCGGGAGCTGACGATGACGTTGGGGGCTTGCACCCGTTGGCATCCGGTAACCTCGGCCTGCGCGACATTTCCTCATTGAGCGTCGATGAGCGCACGGGCCACGTGCTGGTGCTCTCCGATGAGTCGCGCATGTTGCTGGAGATCGATCGCGCTGGTCAGCCGGTCAGCTTCCTCAGTCTCAATGCGGGTTTCAATGGTCTGGAGCAAGGCATCAAGCAGGCCGAGGGGGTAGCTATGGATGAAGAGGGCAACATCTATATCGTCGCCGAGCCCAACCTGTTCTATGTCTTCAGTAAACCGGCGCCGGATGCCGGATGAGCGCCCGTGACGGATTCAGTTTCGATTAAGCGTCGATTCAGTCTGGCTTCAGCTAGCGGCACTAATCTGACCCCGTCACTTACGAACAACGAGGTTCACACCATGAAACGTACTGCTCTCGCTCTGATGGTTCTGCCACTGCTCAGCACCGCCGCTTTCGCCACTGGTTACACCGGCCCTGGCGCCACCCCGCAGATCACTACCGTGGCTGCCGCGCTGGAAGCTGCTGACGACACCCATGTTGTGCTGGAAGGTCAGATCGTCAAGCGTCTGCAAGATGAGCTCTACGAGTTCAAGGACGCTACTGGCACCATCCAGGTGGAAATCGACGACGAAGATTGGCCGGGCCAGAAAGTTTCTGAAACCGCCAAGGTGCGCCTGACCGGTGAAGTTGACAAGGACCTCAATAGTCATGAGATCGATGTCGATCGCGTCGAACTGATCAACTGATCGCGATATCCCGCCCGCCCGCCACGTTAAGCCCGTGGCGGGCTTTTCCGTGGTAGTCAGAGAAACTCATCATGCATCGTCTGCTCTCCATCAACCCCTGGCTTTATCTGCTGTTGTTCGTGCTGTTGATTGGAGCCGTGCTGGGCCAGCAGTATCGATTGTTCGAGCGAGCCTGGTTCTCCGTGCAAGAGTGGCAGCACGGTGCGCAGTGGCGCGAGCAGTCACTGTGGCTAGGCGACTACCGCGTGGTGATCGAGGCCAAGCCTATTGCCGATATCAGTGATGTCTCGGCGCTGACCTACGATCCGGATCGGCTCAGCCTGTTCAGTGTCACCAATAAGCCGGCCAAGGTGATCGAGATGAGCCTGGACGGTGAGCTCAAGCGCGCTATCGACCTTGAGGGTTTTGGTGATCCTGAGGCTATCGAGTACGTGGCGCCCGGTGTCTACGTGATCGCCGACGAGCGCGAGCAGCGTCTGGTCAAGGTACGCATAGACGACGCCACGCGAGTGATCGATGCCGCTGACTTCCAGCAGCTTTCCCTGGGGATCGGCCGCAACGGCAACAAGGGTTTCGAGGGTTTGGCCTACGATGCGAAGAATCAGCGTCTGCTGGTGGCCAAGGAGCGCGATCCGGTACGTATCTTCGAGGTGCTTGGTTTCCCCCACGTCGATGAGAGCAAGCCGTTGGCGCTGCAGGTCAATACCGACCCGAAGCGTGATGCCCGCTTGTTCGTGCGCGATCTTTCCAGCCTTGATTTCGATGCGGCAACGGGCCACATGCTGGCGCTGTCGGACGAATCACGCTTGGTGATCGAGCTGAACGCCGACGGCAAGCCTGTCAGCACCCTGTCGCTGCTGCGTGGGCAACATGGCCTGCAGCGCAGTGTGCCGCAGGCCGAGGGCGTGGCAACGGACGACGATGGCAACCTGTACCTGATCAGCGAGCCGAATCTGTTCTACGTGTTCAAGAAGCAGGGCGACTAATTCGTCTGGTCGTCGGTCGGCGCGCCCGGTGCATTGTTTTGCACCGACTCGATGCCATTCTTGCAACTGGCGGCACTGGCATACATCTGACTTTGCCCGACCACTTGGCCGTTGGTGGCCATGAGCAGGAAGTAGTGTTTGTCGTTGCTCGAGGTTTTGCTCTCGAAGGCGCCGTCGCGTTGTGAGTTCTTCTTCACCGATTCGATGCCGTTGAGCGCTGAATCCTTGGCCTTGTACATCTCACTGCTGAGGATGACCTGGCCATTGCTCGCCAGTAGGTTGAAGTGGAACTGGCCGTCTTTGGCCTTCTTCAGTTCGAATTTTCCAGCCATTTTCGTTTCTCCCTGAGCGTCCGGTGAGATACCGGAGCGGTGCCCAGCAAGCGTAGTTCATAAATGCGAGTGGCTCTTGCCGACATGGGTATGGCCATCGTCCGGCAGCGGTTGCACGCCACCGCTGACGTTGAGCTGGCGCAGGATGCCGCAGTCCTCTGCTTCCTGCGGGCCGTTGCAACGGTCGCGCAGTTCGGTGAGTTGGTCGCGCAACGCCAGCAGGCTGTTGATGCGTGCCTCGACGTGCTCGATGTGTTCGTCCACCAGGCTGTTGATCCCGGCGCAGCTTTCCTGGGGTAGGTCGCGCAGGGCCAGCAGACGCTGAATCTCTTCCAGGGTCATGTCCAGCGTGCGGCAATTGCGGATGAACACCAGGCGTTCCAGATGCAGGCTGCCATACAGACGGTAGTTGCCTTCGGTGCGCGCGGGCGCCGGGAGCAATCCTTCGCGCTCGTAGTAACGGACAGTTTCGACCTGGCAGCCGGCCTTCTTCGCCAATTCTCCGATTTTCATGGGATCTCCTTCCTGAGTGCTTGACCCTATAGTGACTACAGGGTGTGTACTCGGCAACAGATACCTGACGGAGACTTGCCATGAGCCGCTGCTGCGACCATTCGCACCAATCGCCACCTGCTCGCCACGAGCATGATCACGGCCACGCCGGGCATGATCATGACCCGGCTCAGCAGTCACCTGGGGATGAGCCGCTGACGGGGGAGCGCAATACCCGCATTCGCATCGAACAGATGGACTGCCCCACGGAGGAGCGCCTGATCCGTGATGCACTGGGCCGTCTGCCGGGCGTGGCGGGCCTGCAGTTCAACCTGTTGCAGCGCGTGCTTACCGTCAGCCACGACGAGGGGACGCTGGCCCAGGTGCTGGCTGCCATCCAGGCCCTGGGGTTCACGCCGCAGGTGGAGGATGAAAACACGGCTCAGCAGCCGGTCGCCGCACCCGTGCAAAAACCGTGGTGGCCGCTGGCGCTGGCTGGTGTGGTGGCAACCGCTTCCGAAGTCGTGCACTTCGCCGAGCTCGGCCCGGACTGGCTGGTAGCCCTGCTGGCGGTGACCGCTATCCTGATGTGCGGGCTGAACACCTACAAGAAGGGCTGGATCGCCCTGAAGAATCGCAACCTCAACATCAATGCGCTGATGAGCATCGCCGTGACCGGCGCCGTGCTGATTGGCCAGTGGCCGGAAGCCGCGATGGTGATGGTGCTGTTTACCCTGGCCGAACTGATCGAGGCGCGCTCGCTGGATCGGGCGCGCAATGCGATTCGCGGGCTGATGGATCTGGCACCACCACGTGCGACGGTGCAGCAGGCCGATGGCGCTTGGCAGGAGGTCGATGTGCAATTGATCGGCCTGGGCGCCGTGGTGCGTGTGCGTCCCGGTGAGCGCATCAGCCTCGACGGTGAGGTAGTCGGCGGCTCGTCGACGGTCAACCAGGCGCCGATCACCGGGGAAAGCCTGCCGGTGGAGAAGGGCGTTGGCGATCCGGTGTTCGCGGGCACCATCAACGAGGCCGGCTCGCTGGAGTTCCGCGTAACCGCGGCGGCACGCGATACCACCCTGGCGCGCATCATCCATGCGGTCGAGGAGGCACAGGGTTCGCGTGCACCGACCCAGCGTTTCGTCGATCAGTTCTCGCGCATCTATACCCCGGCGGTGTTCGCATTCGCTCTGGCGGTCGCCGTGCTGCCACCGCTGCTGATGGGCGGCGCCTGGCTCGACTGGGTCTACCGCGCCCTGGTGCTGCTGGTGGTGGCGTGCCCCTGTGCCCTGGTGATCTCCACGCCGGTGACCATCGTCAGTGGCCTGGCGGCGGCGGCGCGCAAGGGCATCCTGATCAAGGGCGGCGTGTACCTGGAGAACGGCCGGCATCTGGCGCTGCTGGCGCTGGACAAGACCGGCACCCTGACCCATGGCAAACCGGTGCAGACCGACAGCCTCGATCTGCTGGATACCGATGAGCCGTCACCTGCCATCTGGGCTGCAAGCCTGGCCGCGCGTTCCGACCATCCGGTTTCCAGAGCCTTGGCCCTGCATGCCGAGGAACAGGGCCTGACATTGCGCGATGTGGCAGACTTCGAGGCGTTACCTGGGCGCGGTACCAAGGGCAAGGTCGATGGCAAGCTGCTCTATATAGGCAACCATCGCCTGGTCGAAGACCTCGGACTCTGCTCCGCGCAGTTGGAAGAGCGTCTGGAGGCACTGGAGCGTCAGGGCAAGAGCGTGGTGGTGCTGTGCGACGAGCAGCGCGCATTGATGCTCTTCGCTGTTGCTGACACCGTGCGCCAGACCAGCCGCGAGGCAGTCGCCGAACTGCACGAACTGGGTGTGCGCACCTGCATGCTCACCGGTGACAACGCCCACACCGCGGCGGCCATCGCCGAGCAGGTCGGCGTCGATGAGGCGCGCGGCGACCTGCTGCCGGCGGACAAGCTGGCCTGGGTCGAGGCGCGGCAGGCGCAGGGCAAGGTCGTCGGCATGGTCGGCGATGGCATCAACGATGCCCCGGCGCTGGCCAAGGCCGAGATCGGCTTCGCCATGGGCGCCGCCGGCACCGATACCGCCATCGAGACCGCCGACGTGGCACTGATGGACGATGATTTGCGCAAGATTCCGGCCTTCGTGCGCCTGTCGCGGCAGACCCACGCCATCCTGGTGCAGAACATCGTCCTGGCGCTGGGGATCAAGGCTATTTTCCTGGCCATGACGTTGACGGGCGAGGCGACCATGTGGATGGCCGTGTTCGCCGATATGGGCGTGAGCCTGATGGTGGTGTTCAACGGCTTGCGCTTGTTGCGCAAGTGAACACCCGACCCGTAGCCCGTTTCCGGTGCGCATGGCGAATCGCAGCAGGCTCGGATTGCATTCGGGCTACCGACTGCGCAAATCAGGTTGGGTGGAACAAAGGACTCTGTGGGAGGGGCTTCAGCCGCGACAATCGCCGCTGAAGCGCCTCCCACCGATTCAGCGCTTGAGCGTCTTCACGCCTTCGGCGGTGCCGAGCAGCAGCAGATCGGCCGGGCGGGCGGCGAACAGGCCATTGGTGACCACGCCGACGATGGCGTTGATGTCCGCCTCCAGCTTGACCGGGTCGGTGATCGACAGGTTGTGCACGTCGAGGATGACGTTGCCGTTGTCGGTCAGCACGCCTTCGCGGTAGACCGGATCACCGCCCAGTTTCACCAGCTCGCGGGCCACATGACTGCGGGCCATGGGAATGACTTCGACCGGCAGCGGGAAGTTGCCCAGCACCGGCACGAGCTTGCTGGCGTCGGCGATGCAGATGAAGGTCTTGGCCACGGCGGCGACGATCTTTTCGCGGGTCAGCGCTGCGCCGCCGCCCTTGATCAGGTGCAGACGCTCGTCGCTCTCGTCGGCGCCGTCGACATAGAACTCCAGTTCGGCGGTGCTGTTGAGGTCGTAGACCGGGATGCCATGACCCTTCAGGCGCGCGGTGGTGGCTTCGGAGCTGGCGACGGCGCCATCGAAGTCCATCTTGTGCTTGGCCAGCGCGTCGATGAAGAAGTTGGCGGTGGAGCCGGTGCCTACGCCGACGATGCTCTTGCTGTCGAGGCGCGGGAGAATGTGGTCGACGGCGGCCTGGGCCACGGCCTGTTTCAACTGATCCTGGTTCATCGCGGGGGAATGCCTGGGAAGGTAGAGAGTTAAGCCGCGAATTATAGCCGCAAGTGGTGTGCTGACGGGGCAGAACCCGCGCCTTTCGTATGGTCGTCCGGCGCGGCGCTGGGGTAGACTCGGCAGTCCTCTCAAAGCCCGAACGCCTGCGAAATCGCCATGCTCGAACAGTACGTGAAGAAGATCCTCACCTCGCGCGTTTATGACGTCGCGGTGGAAACCCCGCTGCAACCCGCCCGTCAGCTCAGTGAGCGGCTGGGTAGCCAGATTTTGCTCAAGCGCGAAGATCTGCAGCCGGTGTACTCGTTCAAGATTCGCGGCGCCTACAACAAGCTGGCGCAACTGTCCGCCGAAGAGCTGGCGCGTGGCGTTGTCACTGCCTCGGCTGGCAATCATGCGCAGGGCCTGGCCCTGGCGGCCAAGCACCTGGGCGTGAAAGCGACCATCGTCATGCCGCGCACCACGCCGGAGCTGAAGGTGCAGGGCGTGCGCTCGCGCGGCGGCAAGGTGGTGCTGCACGGCGATGCCTTCCCTGAGGCGCTGGCGCATTCACTGAAGCTGGTGGAAGAGAAGGGCTACACCTATATCCACCCGTACGACGATCCGCTGGTGATCGCCGGGCAGGGCACGGTGGCCATGGAAGTGCTGCGCCAGCATCAGGGGCACGTCGACGCCATCTTCGTCCCGGTCGGCGGCGGCGGCCTGATCGCCGGCATCGCTGCGTACGTGAAATACCTGCGCCCGGAGATCAAGGTGATTGGCGTCGAGCCGGACGACTCCAACTGCCTGCAGCAGGCGATGGCGGCTGGCGAACGTGTGGTGCTGCCGACGGTCGGGTTGTTCGCCGATGGCGTGGCAGTGGCGCAGATCGGCCAGCACACCTTCGATATCTGCAAACATCACGTCGATGAGGTGATCACCGTCAGCACCGACGAGATCTGTGCGGCGATCAAGGATATCTACGACGACACCCGCTCGATCACCGAGCCTGCTGGCGCGCTGGCCGTGGCCGGGATCAAGAAATACGTCGAGCGCCAGGGCGCCAAAGGCGAAGTGCTAGTGGGCATCGATTCCGGCGCCAACGTCAACTTCGACCGCCTGCGCCATGTGGCCGAGCGCGCCGAGCTGGGCGAGAAGCGCGAGGCGATCATCGCCGTGACCATCCCCGAGCAGCCGGGCAGTTTCAAGGCCTTCTGCGAGGCGGTTGGCAAGCGCCAGATCACCGAATTCAACTACCGCTATCACACTGATCGCGAAGCGCACATCTTCGTCGGTGTGCAGACCCATCCGGAGAATGACCCGCGCCAGGCGCTGGTCGAAGGCCTGCGTGCGCAGGGCTTCCCGGTGTTGGACCTGACCGATAACGAACTGGCCAAGCTGCATATCCGCCACATGGTCGGTGGCCATGCTGCTGGCGTCGATGACGAGATGGTGCTGCGCTTCGAATTCCCCGAGCGGCCGGGTGCACTGTTCAACTTCCTGCAGAAGCTGGGTGGGCGCTGGAACATCTCGATGTTCCACTACCGCAACCACGGCGCTGCCGATGGCCGCGTGCTGGCCGCCCTGCAGGTGCCAGCGGACGAACGCCATCTGGTGCCGGCGGCGCTGGACGCCATCGGTTATCCCTACTGGGATGAAAGCGAGAATCCGGCCTACAAGCTGTTTCTGGGCTGATGCCTTCGAGCTCGTAGGGCGGGTGTAACCCGCCAGAGCGCGTTGGCGGGTTACACCCGCCCTACCTAAAAAGGAAGTCTCGATGGAACACTATTTGCTGGTTCGTATTCTCCACAGCGCCCCAGGCGTGTTGTTGCTGCTGGGCCTGATCGCCCACGGATTCATGCTGTTCAAGGCGCAGCGCGGTGGCGATGCCGCCGTGCTGGCGCGCAAACTGCGCGTGACCCTGCTGTTCAGCTTTCCGGCGTTCGCCGTGCTGGCGCTGAGCCTGCCGGTCACTGGCTACTGGCTGGTGGACACCGCCGGCTGGCCGCTGGGGCAGACCTGGCTGCTGCTGGGCAGCATTCTCTATGCACTGATGATGCTGCTGGGTTTGCTGCTGGCC
This sequence comes from Pseudomonas sp. NY15364, assembly GCF_048068235.1. Classification (NCBI taxonomy): domain Bacteria; kingdom Pseudomonadati; phylum Pseudomonadota; class Gammaproteobacteria; order Pseudomonadales; family Pseudomonadaceae; genus Pseudomonas; species Pseudomonas sp. NY15364. Next base: position 21,165 of record NZ_JBLUPX010000020.1, read on the forward strand.
GGTCGCCTGGCCGTTTGGCGCGCGCTGGGTGATGCGCCAGCGCCAACAACGTTGAAGCGTCTGTGCCTGATCTATGCCGGGCTGATTCTGCTGTTACTGATCGTCATCATGGCGCTGATGGGCGCCAAGCCCACTTAAAGCAGCCGCAGAGCGGCTTCTGATGACCCTCTCCCACCGGGAGAGGGTGCCCGAAGGGCGGGAGAGGGCTTGTGGCTCGATGAAACTGCCCGGTAGGGTGCGCTGTGCGCACCGGCGGCTGACGCTGGAGCTTGCGGTGCGCACGGCGCACCCTACGTTTGGCTGTGGCGCTCAGCGCAGCGAGATCACCGGCCAGCCGCGCTCGACGGCGGTGGCGCGCAGCACGTCATCCGGGTCGACTGCCACGGGGTTGGCCACCGCTTCGAGCAGCGGCAGGTCATTGCGTGAGTCGCTATAGAAGTAGGCCCCGTCGAGGTTGTACCCCGTCTCTGTCAGCCACTCGTTCAGTCGCGTCACCTTGCCGCCCTGGTAGCACGGCGTGCCGGTGATCTGTCCGGTATAGCGGCCGTCCTGCATGCCGCATTCGGTAGCGATCAGCGTGTCCACGCCCAGGCGTTCGGCGATGGGCGCGGTGACGAAACGGTTGGTGGCAGTGATGATCACCAGCTTGTCACCTGCGGCGCGGTGCTCGGCCAGCAGTGCCTCGCCCTTGGCAAGAATGATCGGCTCGATCACCTCGGCCATGAACTCGCTATGCCACTGCGCCAGTTGCGCCATGTCGTGGCGGCCGAGAATGGCCTGGCTGAAATTCTGATAGGCCACCACATCCAGTTTGCCGGCACAGTAATCGGCATAGAAGGCATCGTTGCGCGCGAGGTACTCGGCTGCGTCGACCAGGCCGCGCTGGCAGACAAATTCGCCCCAGCTGTGGTCGCTGTCGCCAGCCAGCAGGGTGTTGTCGAGATCGAAAAGGGCCAAGCGCACGGTTCGTTACCTGTTCTGTGGAAAGGGGAGGCGCGCCAGAATAGCCGCTTTGCCGGGGGTTTCAAACTGCACCTAAACCCGCGTTGCTGCTGTCGCCGGCTTTGTGGAACAATGCCGGAACTTGCGTGTACGAGGTTGCTTGCCGTGATCGATTCTGATGGTTTCCGCCCGAATGTCGGCATCATCCTGACCAATGATTTCGGCCAGGTGCTCTGGGCCAGGCGTATCAACCAGGATGCGTGGCAGTTTCCCCAGGGCGGCATTAATGATCGTGAATCGCCGGAAGAGGCGCTTTACCGTGAACTGAATGAAGAGGTCGGGCTCGAAGAGCAGGATGTGAATATCCTCGCCTGCACCCGAGGTTGGTTGCGTTATCGTTTGCCGCAGCGTCTGGTGCGCACGCACAGCCAGCCGCTGTGCATCGGACAGAAGCAGAAGTGGTTTCTGCTGCGTCTGACCGGAGCTGAAGACCGCGTACGCATGGACCTGACCGGCAAGCCCGAATTCGATGGTTGGCGCTGGGTCAGTTACTGGTACCCGCTGGGTCAGGTGGTCACATTCAAGCGCGAGGTGTATCGCCGTGCGCTCAAGGAACTCGCCCCGCGCCTGATAGTGCGCGACTGATACGGACCCCAATCGAGCATGCTCAATACGCTGCGCAAGATCGTCCAGGAAGTGAATGCCGCCAAGGATCTCAAGGCGGCATTGACGATCATTGTGCAACGGGTGAAGGAGGCGATGGGCAGTCAGGTCTGCTCGGTCTACCTGCTCGATCCGGAAAGTAACCGTTTCGTATTGATGGCCACCGACGGCCTCAACAAGCGCTCCATCGGCAAGGTCAGCATGGCGCCCAGCGAGGGTCTGGTCGGCCTGGTCGGTAGCCGCGAGGAACCCCTGAACCTCGAAGATGCCGCAGGCCACCCGCGCTATCGCTACTTCGCCGAGACCGGCGAGGAGCGCTATGCATCCTTCCTCGGTGCACCGATCATCCACCACCGCCGCGTGATGGGCGTGCTCGTCGTGCAGCAGAAGGAGCGCCGCCAGTTCGACGAGGGCGAAGAAGCCTTCCTGGTCACCATGAGCGCGCAGCTCGCCGGGGTCATCGCCCATGCCGAGGCGACCGGTTCGATTCGCGGCCTGGGGCGCCAGGGCAAAGGCGTGCAGGAGGCCAAGTTCGTCGGCGTGCCGGGTGCGCCGGGGGCAGCGGTCGGAACCGCTGTCGTGGTGCTGCCCCCGGCCGATCTCAATGTAGTTCCAGACCGAAGCGTCGATGACATCGCCGCCGAACTGGAACTGTTCGACAAGGCGCTGGGTTGGGTGCGCGAGGACATGCAGGAGCTGTCCGAGAAGCTCGCCACCCAACTGCGCAAGGAAGAGCGCGCGCTATTCGACGTTTACCTGATGATGCTCGAGGACGCCGCACTGGGTAACGAGGTGCGCAAGATCATCCGCACCGGCCAGTGGGCGCAGGGCGCCTTGCGCCAGGTGGTGCTCGACCACGTCAAGCGCTTCGAGCTGATGGATGATGCCTACCTGCGCGAGCGCGCCAGCGATGTGCGCGACTTGGGCCGCCGCCTGCTGGCCTACCTGCAGGAAGAGCGCAAGACCTCGCTGGTCTATCCCGACAACACCATTCTGGTCAGTGAGGAGCTTTCGCCGGCGATGCTTGGCGAAGTCCCGGAAGGCAAGCTGGTCGGTCTGATCTCGGTAACCGGTTCGGGCAACTCCCATGTGGCGATCTTCGCCCGCGCCATGGGTATTCCCACGGTGATGGGCGTGGTCGACCTGCCGTATTCGAAGATCGACGGCATCAAACTGATTGTCGACGGCTACCACGGCGAAGTCTTCACCAACCCCAGCGAGCTGCTGAGCAAGCAGTACGCCGATGTGGTCGAGGAGGAGCGCCAGCTCACCGAGGGCCTCGACGCCCTGCGTGCGTTACCCTGCGAAACGCTCGATGGCCATCGCATGCCTCTGTGGGTCAACACCGGCCTGCTCGCCGACGTGGCCCGTGCCCAGCAGCGTGGTGCCGAGGGTGTCGGCCTGTATCGCACCGAAGTGCCGTTCATGATCAACGAGCGCTTCCCCAGCGAGAAGGAGCAGCTTGCTACCTACCGCGAACAGTTGCAGGCCTTCCACCCGCTGCCGGTGACCATGCGCACCCTGGATATCGGTGGTGACAAGGCGCTGTCCTATTTCCCGATCAAGGAAGAGAACCCCTTCCTCGGCTGGCGCGGTATCCGCGTCACGCTCGACCATCCGGAAATCTTTCTGGTGCAGACCCGCGCCATGCTCAAGGCCAGCGAGGGGCTGAATAATCTGCGCATCCTGCTGCCGATGATTTCCGGCATTCAGGAGTTGGAAGAGGCGTTGCACCTGATCCACAGAGCCTGGGGCGAGGTGCGTGACGAAGGCACCGATGTACCGCTGCCGCCCATCGGCCTTATGATTGAAATTCCCGCAGCGGTGTACCAGACCCGCGAGCTGGCGCGGCAGGTGGATTTCCTCTCGGTGGGTTCCAATGACCTGACCCAGTACCTGTTGGCGGTGGATCGTAACAACCCGCGTGTGGCCGATCTCTACGACTTCCTCCATCCGGCGGTGCTGCAGGCGCTGCAGAAGGTGGTCAACGACGCGCATCTCGAAGGCAAGCCGGTGAGCATCTGCGGCGAGATGGCGGGGGATCCGGCGGCGGCCGTGCTGCTGCTGGCCATGGGCTTCGATTCGCTGTCGATGAACGCCACCAACCTGCCCAAGGTGAAATGGCTACTGCGGCAGGTCACCCAGAGCAAGGCCAAGGAACTGTTGGGCCAGGTGATGAGCATGGACAACCCGCACCTGATCTACAGCACCCTGCACCTGGCGTTGCGCAATCTCGGCCTGGGCCGGGTGATCAATCCGGCGTCCAATATCCAGGCCTGATTCGTCTGTAGGAGCGAGCTCTGCTCGCGAAGCTTTTGTGCCCCAGGATTCGCGAGCAGGGCTCGCTCCCGCCGCGCGGCTTACCCGCTTAAGGCGACCTCGCCTAGCACGGCGCCATGCTGGCCGAAACTGCGCTCGATGATGCTCCAGCCGCCATTGCGCTCAAGGCTCAGCACCGTGCTGGCGCGAGTGCCATAGGCGGCGCTCGCGATGAAGACGCTCGACAGCAGGCGCTCCGTGGCCAACCCCACGCCCGTATCCGGCAGCAGCTGATCGTCCGGCTGGCTACTGTCGCTCAGCAGCCCCAGTAGTGCTTCATCCTCGCTCTCGACTTGATCGCTCAAGGCATTCTTGGCACGCAGCAGCTTCGGCCAGGGCGTGTCGAGATTGGCATTGGACATGCCGTAGATGCCGCTCTGCAGTTGCCGGGGCCGGCCTTCCGCAGAGTTGAAGTGCCAGAGCTGGTGGCGGTCGCCAACCAGCAGGTTGAACCCGGCATGGGCTGCCGAGTCGCGCATGATTCTGTCGAGATAGGCCGGTGCCGACTCGTGGCCCAGCAGGTAGTCAGCCGTCAGCGCGCCGCGTGAGCGCGGCCCGGCTTTTTGCCAGGGGTCGCGGATGTTGGTCAGCGCCGCGAAGCGACCTTGCGCAGTAACGCCGAGCCAGGTGCCGCCGGCCTGCAGGTCGCGGCCGGCGAATACGCCAGGGGCGTCCTGCCATTCACCCAGTGCGGCGCTGGGGCGCTCGTAGAACTCGTCGCGATTGGCTGCAAGGCGCAGCACCGTCTGGTTTTCGGGCTGCCAGGCAAAGACGATCAGGCACATGCGGATTCCTCCGGTGGCGGAGTCTGGCAGGCTAGCGAGCTCAGCCAGGGGCGGCAACCGTTCCGTCGACCCGTATGCCGTTGAGTGGGCATTTCCGCTACCATGCCGCTTTGTTTTTGGGGGTGTCGATGGAGCTGCTGCTCTACCTGGTACTGGGTTCGGCTGCCGGTGTGCTGGCTGGCCTGTTCGGCGTGGGCGGTGGTCTGATCATCGTGCCGGTGCTGGTGCTGAGCTTCACCGCCCAGGGTATGGCAACGGAAATCCTCACTCACCTGGCAGTGGGCACGTCCCTGGCGACCATCGTCTTCACCTCGATCAACTCGTTGCTCGAACATCATCGCAAGGGCGCGGTGCGCTGGCCGCTGTTTCGCTGGTTGACCATTGGCATTCTGCTCGGTGCTGCGCTGGGGGCCATGACGGCGGCGTTGATCCAGGGGCCGTTGCTGCAGAAGATCATCGGTACGTTCGCCATCATCGTTGCCGCGCAGATGGCGCTGGACCTGAAACCCAAGGCCAGTCGCGGTGTCCCAGGCAAGCCGACGTTGACGGTAGCCGGCGGGGTGATCGGTTGGGCGTCGGCGATCTTCGGCATTGGCGGTGGTTCGCTGACCGTGCCCTTTCTGGTCTGGCGCAGCGTGCCGATCCAGCAGGCGGTAGCGACCTCGGCGGCCTGTGGCTTGCCGATCGCCATTGCCGGTGCGCTGAGTTTCATGTTTACCGGCTGGGGGAATGCGCATCTGCCGCCATGGAGCGTCGGTTTCGTGTATCTCCCGGCATTGCTGGGCATCGCCGTGACCAGCATGTTCTTTGCCCGTTTTGGTGCGCGCCTGGCTCATCGCCTGTCGCCACTGTTGCTCAAGCGTCTGTTCGCCCTGCTGCTGTTCAGCGTGGGCCTGAGTTTTTTCATTTAAGGAGTCCTGGATGCTGCCTTATCCGCAGATCGACCCGGTGGCCATCGCCCTCGGTCCCCTGAAAATCCATTGGTACGGCCTGATGTACCTGGTCGGCATCGGTGGTGCCTGGCTACTGGCATCGCGCCGGCTGGAGCGTTTCGATGCGACCTGGACCAAGGACAAGCTGTCCGACCTGGTGTTCTGGGTGGCCATGGGGGTGATTCTCGGTGGGCGTCTGGGCTATGTATTTTTCTATGATTTTGCCGCCTATATCGCCGAACCGGCGAAGATCCTGCGGGTTTGGGAGGGCGGTATGTCCTTCCATGGCGGCCTGATCGGGGTGATGCTGGCGACCTGGTGGTTCGGCAAGCGCAACGGCAAGAGCTTCTTCGAGCTGATGGACTTCATCGCACCGCTGGTGCCGATCGGTCTGGGTGCCGGGCGCATCGGTAACTTCATCAACGCCGAGTTGTGGGGCAAGGCCAGTGACGTGCCTTGGGCGATGATCTTCCCTACCGACCCGCAGCAGTTGGCGCGTCATCCGTCGCAGCTGTATCAGTTCGCCCTGGAAGGCGTGGCGTTGTTCACCATCCTCTGGTTCTACTCGCGCAAGCCGCGCCCGACCATGGCCGTTTCCGGCATGTTCGCCGCCTGCTACGGGGTGTTCCGCTTCATCGTCGAGTTCGTCCGCGTGCCGGATGCCCAGCTCGGCTACCTGGCGTGGGGCTGGCTGACCATGGGTCAGATTCTCTGCCTGCCAATGATCCTCGGCGGTATCGGCCTGATTGCCTACGCCTACAAGCGCCAGCCCGTACAAGGAGCCGTCTGATGAAACAGTACCTCGACCTGATGCGCCACGTGCGCGAGCACGGTACCTTCAAGGAAGACCGCACCGGCACCGGCACCTACAGCGTGTTCGGCTACCAGATGCGCTTCGACCTGGCTGACGGCTTCCCCATCGTCACCACCAAGAAGTGCCACCTGCGCTCGATCATCCACGAGCTGCTGTGGTTCCTGCAGGGTGACACCAACATCAAGTACCTCAAGGACAACGGCGTCAGCATCTGGGATGAGTGGGCCGACGAGAATGGCAACCTTGGCCCCGTCTACGGTTACCAGTGGCGCAGCTGGCCGGCGCCTAACGGCGAGTCCATCGATCAGATCGCAAAGCTGATCGAGATGATCAAGAAGAACCCGGATTCGCGTCGCCTGATCGTCTCGGCCTGGAACCCCGCGCTGGTCGAGCAGATGGCGCTGCCACCGTGCCACGCGCTGTTCCAGTTCTACGTCGCCGACGGCAAGCTCAGCTGTCAGCTCTATCAGCGTTCGGCCGACATCTTCCTCGGCGTGCCCTTCAACATCGCCAGTTATGCGCTGCTGACGCTGATGGTGGCGCAGGTCTGCGGCTTGCAGCCGGGTGAGTTCATTTGGACCGGCGGCGACTGCCACCTGTACGCCAACCATATCGAGCAGACCGACCTGCAGCTGACCCGCCAGCCGCTGCCGCTGCCGACCATGAAGCTCAACCCCGAGGTGAAGGACCTGCTGGCCTTCAAATTCGAGGACTTCGAGCTGGTGGGTTACGAAGCGCACCCGCATATCAAGGCGCCGGTGGCAGTGTAGGCAAGCGGGGGCTGGGCGTTTTTCCGCTTCAGCCCACCGGTTGCATGGAAAGGTCGCTGCGCAGGCGCTCTACCTGTTCGGCGCGTTCGGCCTCTTCCAGGCGTGCGCCTGGATTCAGTGACGACCATTGCGGGTGAGCGCGCGCCACGTTCAGTGGTGCGGGCAGCTTGCCCTGACGCCACAGGGTTTCCTGCGGGGCGTTGAGGCTGATGGCGTCCATCGCGGCGTGTCCGCGCACGTCCAGTGCGGCCAGCAATTGCTGCTGACGCAGGGCGAGCAGGCGCAGCACGGCGTCGTCGACGGTCAGTTCGCGCTGGCCCTTGAGTTTTCCCTTCAAGCGCTCCCCGTAGTTACGCAGGGTCTGCGCGCTGCCGCCGATCACTGCGCCCAATGCGGCAGCTGCGCCCATGGTGAGGCCGCCGACCAGCAGATCGACGCCGACGCCCGTGGCGGCGCCGGCCGCCATGCCGCCACCGACCTTGATGCCCAGCTGCTTCAGCGTTTCCGGGTTGAACAGGTCGTCGCCCCAGCGGCCGTCGAGCAGCGGCAGGTCAGCCGCTTTGGCGTCACTGCTGCGGAAAGCGTACAGGCGTAGCAGGGCCTCGACGCAACGCTGCTCGCGCTGGCGAATGGCCGTGCGCAGCTCGCTGATGGCGCCCTGTTCCAGCACGGGTTGGGCGGCGACGCTGCGGCGGCACGCGGCGCAGTCGATCAGCAGCTCGGCGATCAGACGGTTGCCGGCCTGGCGCCGGGCCTGGCGCTGGGCTTCGTGATCCTCGATCAGTCGTTGCAGCTGCGGGCGCGAACGCTCCAGTAGCAGGGCCAGGCTTTCGTACAGACGTCGTTCACCGTCTGCAGGTGGTGCCACGCTGTCGAACGCCACCAGGGCATGCAGGCCGAGGCGGGCCAGGGCTTCGCGCCACTCTGCTTCGCGGTGGCTGGCGCTGGCGACGAAGTTCAGCACCGGCAGCAGCGGCCGGCCGCACATGGTCAGTATCGCCAGCTCGTCGCGGTACTTGGCCAGCACCGGCTCGCGCACGTCGATGACGTAGAGGCCAGCATCGGAGGCCTGCAACTGGTGCAGTACCTTGGCTTCCTGTTCGTAGCGCTGGCGTGCTTCGCTGCCTTCGAGAAAACGCGCCAGACGTGCCGGGCCGTCCAGCCGCTCGCCGGGGCGGTCGAGACGTTCCAGGTAGTCGAGCAGGGCGATAGCGTCTTCCAGGCCGGGGGTGTCGTACAGCTCCAGCAGCGCCTGACCATCCACCGACAGGCGCGCACCTTCGACATGGCGGGTGGTGCTGGCGCGGGGCGAGACTTCGCCGAAGTCGATGTCGCGGGTCAGGGTGCGCAACAGCGAGGTCTTGCCGACGTTGGTGTGGCCGACCAGGGCGAGTTTCAGTGGCTCAGTCATGTCCGCTCTCCAGCCAGTTCAGCGGTGCCGTATCGCCATGCTGCAGCCCCAGGCTGGCGATTGCCTGGTGCCAGTCCGTCAGGCGCGCGCTGTCCAGGCTCTCACCGGGTGTCGGCGGCAGCAGCCAGATGCGCGTGGCCGAGGCCGAGCGCGCCAGTTCGCCGATCAGCGCCAGGGTGCCACGATCCGGTGAGCGGCGCGGGTCGCAGGCGATGGCCAGGCGTTCGGGCGGGAAGCGGGTCAGCTGTTCGAGTAACTGACGGCGCTGTTCGCGGCTGTCGATCACGCCAGCATCGGCCACGCCCTTGGGCAGCGACGCAGGCGGCCAGGGGCGGCGCTCGTCCAGTTCGATGCCGAGCAGCAGTGCGCCGCTGCCAGGTTGCGCGCTGGCGCCGCCTTGCGGTTGGTGCAGAGCGGCGGGGGCCAGGTCGCAGATGCCCAGGCGTTCGCTGTCCGGCTGCAAGCGCTGGCGCAGCAGGCCATAGCCGGGCAGGTCGAGATCCAGGCGCAGCGCGCCTTTGCCGGACTGCCAGCGCCATAGGCACAGCAACATCAGCAGCAGGCGCGGCAGCAGGCCGTAGACTAGCACCACGCCGACCAGCCAGCCGGCCCAGCTCTGCCGGGCTGCTTCGCTGGCGATGGCGGCATCGCCACTGGCGCGAATGACGTCGATGTCCGGCAGGCTGAAGCCGAGCAGCGCGGGCAGGGCGCCGATGGCCTGGGTCAGGGCGATGAAGGTGTCGCCACCAAGAATGGTGGTTTCCCAGACGAAGCCGTAGCGGCGGGTGGCGAGCAGCAACAGCAGGGTGGTCAATGCCGCGAACATGGCCAGCGTCCACAAGCCGTTGACCATCAGGCCCAGGCCCCAGCGGGTCAGGCGCTGGCGTTGCAGCATCAGCAGCAGGGCCGGGGCCAACTGCGCGGCGCTGGCGTCGCGTGCCAGTTTTTCACTGAGCCACAGCCACAGGCGACCTAGCGCGCCAGGGTGATCACGGGTCAACAGCAGGCCCAGCAGCCAGCCGAGCAGCATCAGCAGGTTGAGCCCAAGCAGGCTGCCCAGCGCCCAGAACACATTGACCGGTTGGCGCCCGTCAGCCAGCGCTGCGAAGGCCAGGCCGAAGCCGCTGAGCAGGGCCAGCAGCGCTAGCAGCCCACCGGCCAGGCGTGCACCTTGCAGCCAGTGCAGCAACGCCTGCCACTGACCATCACGGCGGGCCAGGTGCAGGGCGCGATGCTGGATGCGCTCGGCCAGTTCAACCTGCTCGGCACGAGCCAGGCGATTGGCCTCGCTGTCTTCGAGCGGGCCGGCATGGTCCTCGCGTAGGCGAATGGTTTCGCTGAGCCAGAGGCGTTGGAAGGGGGTAGGGGAGGAGGCGTCTGTCACGCGGCGTCTCGTCATTCGGATCAGGGGTTGAGAATAACCCCTGATCCGCTTCGGTGCGAATCAGCGCTGTTGGCGTAAGCGCACGGCGATATCCGGCTGGTCGATGAACAGGCCATCGATGCCGGTGGCGAGGAAGGCGCGTAGCTCAGCGTCGATGTCGCCACGTTCGCTCGGGTCGCTGCCACGGCGCAGGCTGGTGGGCAGGAAAGCGTTCTCCGCGCGGAAGGTATAGGGGTGCACCTTGAGCCCGGCGGCATGGGCGTCACGTACCAGGCCGGTCGGTACGCCCAAGTTGCCGGCGCCATCGCGCGGGATGATCATGCCTTTCTCCGGACCGATGCCGGCGGCGTAACTCGCGATGTTTTTCAGGCCTTCTGGCGTGATCATCTGTTGATAGCCAAGGTCACTGCCCAGTACCTGCTGATCGTAGGGTCGGCCTTCTACCCACAGCAGCTGCACCAGGCGGATTGGTGTCAGCGTGCTCAGCGTCTTGAGGTTTGCCACTTCGAAGGACTGGATGAAAACGGGCGCGTCGGCGCTGTCGTAGCCGTTGCGTTCGAGCACCGCCAGCAGCGGTTTCTCCATGGCCAGTTCGAGTTGCTGGAAGTGGGTGGGGTGCTTGGTTTCCGGGTACAAACCCAGGGTTCGTTGCTGAAGGGCTTCCAGGCGTTTCACCAGATCGATGATCTCCTGCAGCGTGGGAATCTCGAACTGGCCATCGAAACGGGTATTGTCCGGCCGCTGCTGCGGGATACGTTCGATCGCGCGCAGGGTTTTCAGCTCGGCCAGGGTGAAGTCCTCACTGAACCAGCCTTCCAGGCTGCGCCCGTCGACGCTCTGGGTGCGTTTGCGGTCAGCGAATTCGGGGCGCTGCGCCACGTCGGTGGTCAGCCCCAGTTCGTTGTCGTGGCGGGCGACCAACTGGCCATCGCGAGTCATCACCAAGTCGGGCTCGATGTAGTCGGCGCCTTGAAAGGCTGCCAGCGCGTATGCCGCCAGTGTGTGCTCGGGCGCGTAACCGCTGGCGCCCCGGTGGGCGATCACCAGTGGCGCCTTGCTGTCCCAGGTCTGGGGTTGCCCTGCACTGGGCTGCTGCTGGGCCCAGTCGATGGCGGCCTGGATGTTATCCGGAGTCGGGCTGGCGAAGACCGTCAGTGGCAGCAGAGTGACGCCCAATACCCAGGCAGAGAGTGATGTCGACATGATGCTGGCTCCTTGCTCGTAGAATCAGCCCTTAGCCTGCTACGGCGAATGTGACGATACGACGACAGCGCTGCTGCAGCCACTGATGGGCTGCGAGGCCGCTGAGGGCTCTGTTATGCTCGCGGCCATGAAAACGACTCTACCTCTTTCTCTGATCGCCGCGCTCGCGCACAACCGCGTGATTGGCCGCGACAACCAACTGCCCTGGCACCTGCCGGCGGACCTCAAGCACTTCAAGGCGCTGACGCTCGGCAAGCCGATCATCATGGGGCGCAAGACCTGGGATTCGCTCGGTCGGCCGTTGCCGGGGCGGCTCAATATCGTGGTCAGCCGCCAGCCAGGTCTGGCCCTGGAAGGTGCCGAGGTATTCACGACGCTGGAAGCGGCCATCGAACGAGCCGACGCCTGGGCGCGTGAAGAGAATGCCGAGGAGTTGATGCTGATCGGCGGCGCGCAGCTTTATGAGCTGGGCCTGGCCCAGGCCGATCGTCTGTACCTGACGCGTGTCGGCCTCGATCCCGAAGGTGATGCCTTCTTTCCCGAGGTCGACGAGGCCATATGGCGCATGACCTCCAGCGTCGAGCACCCGGCTTCGGCCGAGACACCGTTCTACGCCTTCGAAGTGTGGGAGCGCCGCGGCGCATAATCCTGCCGAGCTTTCCGGCCATCTCTGCCGCCAGATTCCCCTGTGCGGCGTGATGGTCATTGCCTTGCCTCTGCCGTAACTTTCTTTCGTGCATCCTGATGCAGGTTTTTACATGTCTGAGCAAACGCCCATCGATGAGCGCCCGAGCGCTGTCGCTGCACTCTTCGTACGCCATCCACTCTGGGAAGATGCGCTGGCCCTGCTGTTCGGCACCGCGCTGGTGGCGCTGGGCATCGCCTTCTACAAGCATGCTGGTCTGCTCACCGGTGGCACTGTCGGCATCGCCTTCCTAGCCAACTACCAGGCCGGCTGGTCGTTCGGTCTGGTGTTCTGCCTGGTCAACCTGCCGTTCTACCTGCTCGGTATCTGGCGCATGGGCTGGGCTTTCACCTTGCGCACGGGCTGCGCGGTGATGCTGGTTTCGCTACTGGCCGAGCTGACGCCGCACTGGGTCGCCTTCGCCCACCTCAGTTCGATCTATGCCGCGCTGTTCGGTGGCGCTGCGATGGGGCTGGGTTTGCTCATGCTATTCCGCCACCGCGCCAGCCTGGGTGGGGTGAACATTCTCGCGCTGTATATTCAGGAGCGCTTCGGTTTCCGTGCGGGTGCCGTGCAGATGGCCATCGACGCGAGCATCGTGCTGGCGGCGATCTTCGTGGTGTCGCCAGACAAGGTGCTGCTGTCGGTGCTGGGGGCGGTGATGCTCAATCTGGTGCTGGCGATCAATCACCGGGCGGATCGCTACGTCGGCGTTAGTTGAACGCATCAACGAACGAGGGGCTGCCTCGCTGGAGACAGCCCCTCGTAGTTTCGTTTTTCGCGGAGGCGAGAATCAGATCACTTCAGTGAACTGGATGATCTCCACCCAGTAGCCGTCCGGGTCCTTGATGAAGGCGATATCGCGCATGCGGCCGTCGGTCAGACGTTTCTGGAAATCCACTCCGAGGTCTTCGAAGCGCTGGCAGGCCGCCTTGATGTCCGGCACCGACACGCACAGGTGGCCGAAGCCACGTGGGTCGCTGTTGCCGCTGTGGTAGGAAAATTCCGGGTCTTTCTCGGTACCGTAGTTGTAGGTCAGCTCCAGCACGCCGGGGATCGACTTGCGCCATTGATGGCGAGCAGCCGGGTCAGCCGGGATCTGCGACTTGTCGTTGATCAGGGCGAGGAAGTACAGGCTGAACTCGGCGTCAGGGAAGTCCTTCTTCTCCAGCAGGGTGAAGCCCAGCACGCGGGTGTAGAAATCCAGCGATTTGGTCAGATCCTTCACGCGGATCATGGTGTGGTTGTAGACGAAGTCGGCGGTGGCAACGTCGGGCTTGGCGGTCACGCCGGGGATGGCGTTGAGCTCGTCGAGGGTCATGGGGTTCTCCATCAGGCGGGAAAAGGCTGTATCTACCTATATGGACGCGGTGGCCACGTTTTTCAAGGGCGTGACCTTGATCAGGCAGCGATGCCGGGGCGTTTGTAGGAGCGGCTTCAGCCGCGATTGGCTTGAGGGCGCGAAGCATCGCGGATGAAACGGACTGCCGCCTAGGGCTCTTCCGGTCCGTGTCAGCGCGAAGGTTGGCGGGGCGGTGGACGGGTGAAGCGTCGTCCGCGATGGTCATCAGACCGGCAGCGTGATCAGCTCCGCCTGTACCCGCCCATCCTCGATATGCAGGATGCCCACGCCGATGGGCAGCTTGAAGCGCCGTGGCCCGGCGCTGCCGGGGTTGAGGTAGAGCACGCCGTTGCGCTCTTCGTGCAGTGGCTTGTGCGAATGGCCGGCGATCACCACGTCGATGCCCTGCTCAGCCGGGTCGATATCCAGTTGCTTGAGGTCGTGCAGCACATGCAGCGTGACGCCGCCAAACGTCAGCCTCAGACGCTTGGGGATGGTGTCGGCCCAGGCGTCCTGATCGTTGTTGCCCCGCACCACCGACAGCGGCGCGATGCGCTGCAGCTCGGCCAGAATGTGCGGCCCGCCGATATCGCCGGCATGGATCAGGTGATCGACGCCTTGCAGCGCCGCCAGTGCCTCGGGGCGCAGCAGGTTGTGGGTGTCGGCGATCAGGCCGATGCGCATCACTGCCCCTTGAGCAGTGCCAGCAAGGCATCGGCATCGAGCTTGCCGCTCATCTCGCCGCCTTCGAGCAGGCTGCTGGCCAGGTCGCGTTTGCGGGCGTGCAGGCTGACGATTTGTTCCTCGATGGTGTTTTCCGTAACCAGTCGGTAGATGGTCACCGGGCGTTTTTGGCCCATGCGGTGAGCGCGGTCGCTGGCCTGGTCTTCCACTGCCGGGTTCCACCAGGGGTCGAGGTGGATGACGTAGTCGGCGGCGGTCAGGTTGAGGCCGCTGCCACCGGCCTTGAGGCTGATCAGGAATATCTCGCCTTCGCCGGCCTGGAAGGCGTTGACCCGCTTCTGGCGCTCCTTAGCTGGGGTGGCTCCGTCGAGGTACTGATAGTGGATGCCGCGCTTATCCAGCCAGGCGCGAACGATGTCCAGGTGGTCGACGAATTGGCTGAAGACCAGCGCCTTGTGACGGTTGTCCAGCAGCTCTTCGACGATTTCCGCGAAGGCCTGGAGTTTGCTGCTGCTCAGGGGGCTACCCGGAATTACCAGTGAGGGATGGCAGCAGAAGCGGCGCAGGCGGGTGATCTCGGTCAGCACCTGAAGCGGGCTGCGCTCTTCGTCGGGGGCGCTGAGGTTGTCTACGGCCTGCTGGCGCAGGGCTTCGTACTGATGGGCTTCGGCCTCGGACAGCGGCACCTTGTAGGTGATTTCGGTGCGCGCGGGCAGCTCATCGAGCACCTGGCTTTTCAGGCGACGCAGGATGAAGGGTTGGATCAGGTTCTTCAGGGCGCGCCGCGCCGAGGCATCGCCCTGTTCGATGGGGGTGGCGAAGCGTTGGCCAAAGCTGTCCTGGCTGCCGAGCAAGCTGGGGTTGATGAAGCGGAACAGGTTCCACAATTCGCCCAGGTGGTTTTCCAGTGGGGTGCCGGTGGCGATCAGGCGGAAGTCGGCCTGCAGGGCCATGGCGGCCTGCGAACGTTTGGTCTGGGCGTTCTTGATCGCCTGCGCCTCATCGAGCACCACGCTGACCCAAGGCTGTTTGCTGAATGCGTCGGCATCCTGTTGCAGCAGGCCGTAGCTGACGATGACCAGATCCCGTGGGCCTAGACCGTCCAGGGTGCGCGTGCGTTGGTAGTCGCGGATGTTGAGGGTAGGGGCGAAGCGATTGCTTTCGGCCTGCCAGTTGAGCGTCACCGAGGTCGGTGCCACGACCAACTGTGGGCCTTGTGCGGCGCGCAACAGCAGCAGGGCCAGGGTTTGTACGGTTTTACCCAGGCCCATGTCGTCGGCCAGGCAGGCGCCCACGCCCCACTGTGCCAGGCGTGCCAGCCAGGCAAAGCCTTCTTGCTGGTAATCACGCAGTTCGGCCTGCAAGGTGCTTGGCACCGCTGGCTGATAATCCCGCAGGGACTGCAGGCGTTGTAGGTGGGTCTGCCAGTCCTGACTGGCCTTGAATTCGCCGGCTTCTTCGGCCAGTTCGGCGAGCAGCGGGGTGGTCAGCGGGCTCAGGCGCAGGCCATCGTCGTTGATCCGTTCGGCCAGGTGGCTCAGTTCGTCCAGGCGCTTGCGCAGGCTGTTGCCGATGGCCAGCCAGTCATTGCTGCCCAGTGTGATGAAGCGGCCAGGGCTGGCCTTGAGCAGCTCCAGCAATTGGCGTAGCTGCAGCACTCGGCCGTCATCCAGGGTCAGCTCGCCTTGAAGCTGGAACCAGTCGCCTTGCTGCTTGAGGCCGAGCTTGAGTTGCTGGATCTCGCTGCGGCCCTTGATGCGCATGCGCTCGCCTTCCGGCCATACGCATTCGAGTAGCTGGCCGTCGATGGCCTGCAGCTCGCTGAGCACTTGGAGGGCGTCCTGCGGGTTTTCCAGTTGCCACTCCTGACCGTCGCTGTCGGCATTGGCCAGGGCTGGGCAGGCGTCGAGGATCTGTTGCAGGGCTTGGCGTTCGTGCTTGAGATTACGCGCCACTTGCACGGTTTTACCGTCGCGCTCACCCAGCAGGCGCTCGCTGCCATGCCCAGGTCGGAACCAGCCACCTTCAGCCAGAGGCCGCACCAGCAATTGCAAGCGCAGCCCCTCGGCCAACGGCAGCAGATGAGCGTAGAGGCGGGTATCGGCGGTTATCTCTTCGACGTGCGCGGTCAGCTCCGGGATATCCGAGTGGATGGGCAGCAACGGGGCGATACTGCTAATGGCTTCGACCAGTTGCGCCTTGGCCGACAGCGGCACCTTGAGGCCGTCACCGATGATATCGGCGATCTGCCGCAGCTCCTTGCTGGCCGGGTAGATCTTCAGCCGCGTGGGGGTTTCCTTCTCCAGCAGCAGCTCACCGTCGGCGATGCCCTCGGGCTGAAGCCGCAGGCTGATATGGCCTTTGTCTTCCTTGAGTTGCAGGCCGGGCTCGCCCAGGCTGACGTCGACTCTTACCTCCGGTGCGTCCTGCCAGAACAGATGGGGATGGCCCACCAGGCGCTGCAGTGCAATGGCAGCCGGCAGGCTGTACTGGCGACCACCGTAATAGCTGTTCTCGACCTGGATCAGGCGGCTGGCCTCACGGTCCTGATCGCAGAGAAAGTCCAGGCTGCCGACGTCCTCGAGCAGACGCTTGAGGGCAACCGGGCGGCCCTTGCTCCATTGCCCCTTGGCGTTGCGTTTTTGCTCGCGGGGCTCGAGCATCAGACCGCTGTAGCGGTCCATGTGGAGCAGCCAGGCCAGGCGCGTGTGTTGTTCGGCGCTCTTGACCGGGTTGGCCGGTGAGCGGATCAGGCTCAGCGCGTTGAGTGCCAGTTGCCAGCTTTCCTGACGCTGATACAGGTCTACCAGGGGCAGCGCACCATCAGGCAGTGGCGCATTGGTGCCAAATTGGCGGCTGATCAGCGCTTCGTATTCATCGGCGAGCCAACGATAGCCATTTTCACGTAGCTGCTGCGCCTGCTGATGCAGGGCGTTGCGCCAGGCTTTTTGCCTGGCCAGCGGCTCATCCAGCCAGTACAGCGCCAGGCCGAGCAGCAACCCATCCAGGCCCGGCGCCAATGGCGGCAGTTTGTGCAACTGCGGCGGTCGACTGCCTTGGCGCAGGTCGAGAAAACTCAGCAGCAGCTGATAGGCGATGCCATAACCCTGTTTGCTGCCCAGTTGCAGGGCTTGCTTGAGCGCCGGCAGTTGTTTTGGATCGTTTTCCTGAATCAGTGCCAGGCAGTACAGGGCGTTGAGTATCGGCGGGAGGTCGATCTTGCGCTTTTTGGTCTGCTTGCGCAGATCGGCCATCCACTCACGCAGCACGGTCAGCATGTCGCGCAAGGCGCCCTTGGCGAACAGGTTGATGACCACATGCATCAGGCTGCGCGTCTCAAGGGCCATCTGCCCGAGGGTTGCTTGGTCGCCGCGCCACAGGGCATGTAGCAGTACCTGCAAGCCAAGCCCCGGATCGTTGTGCTGCTGCAGGCTCTGCAGGGCCATTCGATAGCTCTGCTCGACCGGTATGCACAGTATTGCGGCCAGTTGCAGTTGATCGTCGAGCAGTAGCTGGCGAACCGGCAGGGACAGTTTGGCCAAGAGGGTCTGTCCGGCTTCGTCCTCAAGCATCTGCTGGATTGGGTGCAGCTCCAGCGATTGCTTGATGGGGACAACATCGTCCAGTTGCTCCAGCGCCTGCGCCAGGTAATCGGCATCGTCGGCGATGATCGCCAGCCAGACTTCCTCCATGAGCCGCTTGCTGGACGGTGATGACCAGGTGTCGAGTGGGGTTAGCTGTTGCACATGTGCCTTGAGCAATGCGACGCGATCCCCTGACTCGAACAGGCGCAGCAGTACTTCGTTGCGTAGATTCGGCGTGATGCCAAACAAGGTTTGCCTGTCGCTTTGCTCCTGGGTGAGCCAGCCGGTTGCGATGAGCTCCTTGGCCACCTCGCCGAAGCAGGTGTGATCAAGCTGCCGTGAGCTGGAGAGGCGCACGTTGAGCGCGCGCAGGTGTTTGAGCAATGCGGTTTTGTTCTGCCCCA
Source organism: Pseudomonas sp. NY15364 (assembly GCF_048068235.1). Taxonomy (NCBI): domain Bacteria; kingdom Pseudomonadati; phylum Pseudomonadota; class Gammaproteobacteria; order Pseudomonadales; family Pseudomonadaceae; genus Pseudomonas; species Pseudomonas sp. NY15364. The sequence continues at coordinate 39,087 of NZ_JBLUPX010000020.1, forward strand.
TGACACAGGGCGCCAGGTTGAACAGCACCGATTGCAAGTGATACGGCAAGGCTTCAAATGCGACGGGTGACTTGGGCATAAGAACGGGGCTCTGGCAACCTGACGGAGGGCAAATGGTAGTGGCTATCGATAAAACGACCAAGCCCGGCACATGGCCGGGCTTGGGTTAGGCTGGGGCGGGATGAGTATCAGCCGTCCAGCATGGCCTTGTTGCGCACCGCACCCTTGTCGGCGCTGGTGGCGAGCAGGGCGTAGGCCTTGAGTGCCGTTGTCACCTTGCGGGTACGCGGTGCGGCAGGTTTCCAGCCTTTCTTGTCCTGCTCGGCACGGCGGGTGGCCAGTTCTTCGTCGCTGACCAGCAGGTTGATGCTGCGGTTGGGGATGTCGATCAGTACCTTGTCACCGTCCTGCACCAGGCCGATGGCGCCGCCTGCTGCCGCTTCCGGCGAGGCGTGGCCGATGGAAAGGCCGCTGGTGCCGCCGGAGAAACGCCCGTCGGTGAGCAGGGCGCAGGCCTTGCCCAGTCCTTTGGACTTCAGGTAGCTGGTCGGATAGAGCATTTCCTGCATGCCCGGGCCGCCTTTCGGACCTTCGTAGCGGATGATGACGATGTCACCTTCCTTCACTTCGTCATTGAGGATGCCGCGCACCGCGCTGTCCTGACTTTCAAAGACCTTGGCGGAGCCTTCGAAGACGTGGATGGATTCGTCCACGCCAGCGGTTTTCACCACACAGCCATCGAGGGCGATGTTGCCGTACAGCACCGCAAGTCCACCCTCTTGGGAATAAGCGTGCTCGACGCTGCGAATACAACCATTCTCGCGGTCATCATCCAGGCTGTCCCAGCGGGTGCTCTGGCTGAACGCGGTCTGGGTGGGGATACCGGCTGGACCTGCCTTGAAGAAGTGGTGAACCGCTTCGTCGTTGGTCTGGGTGATGTCCCACTGGGCGATGGCCTCAGCCATGTTCGGGCTATGGACGGTGGCTACATCGGTGTGCAGCAGGCCGCCACGGGCCAGTTCGCCGAGGATGGAGAAGATGCCGCCAGCGCGGTGCACGTCTTCCATGTGGTACTTCTGGATGTTCGGTGCGACTTTGCACAGCTGCGGCACCTTGCGCGACAGGCGGTCGATGTCGCGCAGGTCGAAGGCGACTTCACCTTCCTGGGCGGCGGCCAGCAGGTGCAGGATGGTGTTGGTCGAACCGCCCATGGCGATGTCGAGCATCATGGCGTTCTCGAACGCCTTGAAGTTGGCGATGTTGCGCGGCAGCACCGACTCGTCGTTCTCGCCGTAATAGCGCTGGCAGAGTTCGACAGCCAGGCGGCCGGCGCGCAGGAACAGCTGCTCGCGGTCGCTGTGGGTGGCCAGGGTCGAACCGTTGCCCGGCAGGGACAGGCCCAGTGCTTCGGTCAGGCAGTTCATCGAGTTGGCGGTGAACATGCCGGAGCAGCTGCCGCAGGTCGGGCAGGCGCTGCGCTCGTACTCGGCGACCTTTTCGTCGGAGGCGCTGGAGTCGGCGGCGATGACCATGGCATCGACCAGATCCAGGCCATGGCTGGCCAGCTTGGTTTTACCCGCTTCCATCGGCCCGCCGGAAACGAACACTACCGGGATGTTCAGGCGCAGGGCGGCCATCAGCATGCCGGGGGTGATCTTGTCGCAGTTGCTGATGCAGACGATGGCGTCGGCGCAGTGGGCATTGACCATGTACTCAACGGAGTCGGCGATGATCTCGCGGCTCGGCAGCGAATAGAGCATGCCGTCGTGGCCCATGGCGATGCCGTCGTCGACGGCGATGGTGTTGAATTCCTTGGCCACGCCGCCGGCTTTCTCGATCTCGCGGGCGACCAGCTGACCCAGGTCCTTCAGGTGCACGTGGCCGGGCACGAACTGGGTGAAGGAGTTGGCGATGGCGATGATCGGTTTCTTGAAGTCTTCGTCCTTCATCCCTGTGGCGCGCCACAGGGCGCGGGCGCCGGCCATGTTGCGGCCGTGGGTGGAGGTCTTCGAGCGGTAATCGGGCATGACGGTATTCCTGCGACTAATTCGGTTGTGTGTGCGGTGAGCGTCGTCGAGCGGCAGATCGCCGCGGTGTCAGGAGGCTGCATGACGAAACGGGATCACCGTTCGTACGGCCGGGGCTCACAGGCCCGCCGGAGGATTTCTGGCGAGGAATGCGCTGATTCTACGCCCGCCGAGGCGGGCGGGGAAAGGCTGCCGGTCGCTCGCAGTCGTGGCGGCGTCTCAGTGCGGTATTTCGATCCCGCGCATGCGCTCCGCGCGGCGGCGCAACAGTTCGATGGTAACCAGCAGGGCGATGGACACCAGAATCAGCAGGGTGGCGATGGCCAGGATGCTCGGGTTGATCTGCTCGCGCAGGCCCGAAAACATCTGCCGCGGAATGGTGCGTTGCTGTGGCCCGGCCATGAACAGGATCACCACCACTTCATCGAACGAGGTGATGAAGGCGAACAGTGCGCCGGAAATCACGCCGGGGCGAATCAGCGGCATGATCACGTCGAAGAACACGCGAATCGGCGTGGCGCCGAGGTTCAGCGCTGCGCGTGCCAGGCTGTAGTCGAAGCCGGTGAGGGTGGCGGTGACGGTGATGATGACGAAGGGCGTGCCCAGCGCCGCATGCGCCAGGATCACACCCAGATAGCCGCCAGCCAGGCCCAGGTTGGAGTAGAAGAAGAACATCCCGGCGGCGGTGATGATTAGCGGCACGATCATCGGCGACAGCAGCAGGGCGGTGATGAAGCGGCGAAACGGCATCTCATCGCGGGCCAGGCCTATAGCGGCGCAGGTGCCCAGAATGGTGGCGAGGATGGTCGAGAGGATGCCGATGAAAAAGCTGTTCTTGATCGCCAGTATCCATTTCGGATCGTTGAATATCTCCCGGTACCAGCGCAGCGAATAGGCCTCGGGATCGAGGGTGAGCATGCCTTCGGTGAAGCTGAAGAACGGCTCGGCGTTGAACGACAGCGGCACGATCACCAGGATCGGCAGGATCAGAAACAGCAACACCAGCCAGGAGCTGGCCTTGAGTAGCCAGTGTCCGAGGTGGTGCCAGAAACCGTAGTAGGCGGGGATCTTCATCGTCTCATCATCCCAACTTTATGTTGCTGGCGCCGACGAAACGGTCGTACACCCAGTACAGCAGCAGGATCAGCCCGAGCAGCAGCGAGCCCAGCGCGGCGGCCAGCTCCCAGTTGTTCGAGCGCTGCATGTGGAAGGCGATGATGTTGCTGATCATCTGCCCGTCGGTGCCACCGACCAATGCCGGCGTGATGTAGTAGCCGACCGAGATGATGAACACCAGCAACGCCCCGGCGCTGAGCCCTGGCAAGGTCATCGGGAAGTAGATGCGGGCGAACGCAGGGATCGGTTTTTCGCCCAGGCTGAGCGCGGCGCGCATATAGCTGGGGTCGATGCCGCGCATCACGCTGTACAGCGGCAGGATCATGAACGGCAACAAGATGTGGGTCATCGCCACCACGGTGGCGAACGAGGTGTAGAGCATCTCGAAGGGCTGACTGATCAGGCCGATGCCCATGAGGAAGGAGTTGATCACGCCGTTGGTCTGCAGCAGCGCGATCCATGAAGTGGTGCGCACCAGCAGCGAGGTCCAGAACGGCAGCAGCACCAGCACCAGCAGCAGGTTGGCGCGGTTCGACGGCAGGCCGGCGAGGTAGTAGGCCAGCGGGTAGCCGAGCAGGGCGCAGAGCAGGGTGATGACCAGCGCCATGTTCAGGGTCTTGGTATACAGCTGCAGGTAGATCTGCGTGTCCTGGCGCACCTGAATGCCATCGTCGGGGTGCAGTTCCAGATCCAGAGCCGTCAGGTAGTAGTCGTAGGTGTAGACCTTGCCGGAACGCTCGATGGCGTACCACAGCTCGGGTTTGCTCCAGTTGCGATGGCTGGCGAGCAGGGCTTCGACGCCCTCGGAGGAAAGCGCTTCGGCATCCATCCGGCCAATGCGCCGTGCAGTGGATTTGACCACGCTGGACATGCCCGTATAGGCGCGGTTGAACTCCTCGGACAGCTTGCCTGACAGGCGTTGCTCGTTGAGCGCGTGCAGTTCGCTGACGAATACCTGCAGGGTCTTCTCGTCCGGCAGTTGCTTGTGATCGTCCCAGCGTTCGAGCTCGGCCAGGGTCTGCGGAATCAGTTCGGCCACGGTCGGGTGATACACGCTGCGCCACAGCATGGTACCGATGGGGGCGACGAAGGTGACGATGATGAACAGCAGCAGCGGCACCACGAAGAGAAAGGCGGCGAGGCGTTTCTTGCGACGGGCGCTGGCGGCTTGGCCGGCTTCGCTGGTGGTCAGGGATGACAAGGTGTTACTCCGTAAAACAGGGCGCACAGCAAGTGTCGATCAGTAGCTCCCTCTCCCACTTGTGGGAGAGGGGAGCTGATGGCCTTTACTTCAACAGCCACTCGTTGAACTTCTCGCCCAGCGACTCGCCATAGTCAGCCCAGAACTCGGAGCCGGCCTGGATGCCTTTGTCCAGGTGGGCGGTCGGCAGGTGCGGCGCAGCGTTCTGGTCAGCCAGTGGCATGGACGACTTGCGGGTCGGGCCGTAGGCGACGTCCGGCATGCCGGCCAGCGGCTTGGAGCCAGTGGCGTACTTGATGAATTCCATAGCCAGGTCTTTCTTCTTCGAGCCTTTGACGATGGCCCAGGCGTCGAGGTCGTAGACGTGGCCGTCCCAGACGATTTCGAAGGGTTTCTTCTCCTGCACGATGGCGTCGTAGAAGCGGCCGTTGGCCGATTGCACCAGTACCGCGCCACCGTCGTTGAGCAGTTGCGGCGCTTGCGACCAAGAGTCGAACCAGACGATGTCTTTCTTGATGCTGGCCAGCTTGTCGAAGGCGCGTTGTTGGCCTTCCGGCGTGGCCAGTACTTCGTAGACTTCCTCAGGCGCAACGCCATCGGCCATCAGCGCCCACTCCATGTTCACCTGCGGGCGTTTGCGCATGGCGCGCTTGCCAGGGATCTTGGTGGTGTCGAAGAAGTCGCCAATGCTGGTGGCCTTGGTGCCGCCGATGGTGTTGTCGTTGAAGGCGAACACCACCGACCAGACGATGTTGCCCACCGCGCACTCACTTGCCAGTGCTTCGGGAATGAAGTCCTGTGCTGCTGCGGTGCCGTCGATGCCGGCCGGCAACACGCTGTGGTCGAGGGTTTCCAGCAAGCCTTCGGAGCAGGCGCGCTCGAGGTCGATCACTTCGAAGTCAACCACGTCCCACTGGATGTTGCCGGATTCGACCTGAGCCTTGATCTCGGCAACGCCACCCGAGTAGTCCTCGAACAGTACCTTGACGCCGGATTCCGCCTGGTACGGGTCGATGACGTGTTTCTTCTGCGCGGCGCCGTATGAACCGCCCCAGGAAACCACGGTAAGGCTGTCCTGGGCGGTGGCGCTGCCCGTTGCCAGTCCCAGTGCCGCCACCAGGGCGAAGGTGGAAACGCTGGTAGTCAGTGATCTAGCCATTGCTGTGCTCCATTTGCTTCTACTAGTTGTGGGTGGGGACTTCCGATCGATCCAGGGCCTGGCTGTCTTCCGGCAGCCAGGCCAGGGCGACCTCTTCCTGAGTGCTGAGTTGCGGGGCTGAACTGTCGTTCAGGTTCTTCACCACCAGCTCGCTGCCGCTGGCGGTTTCGAAGTGGTAGCGGATGTATTCACCGACGTAGTGGCGGGTGACGAAGCGGGCCTTGACCTGATTGCCGGCGGCGCCAAGGCGGTCGGTGAAGTTGAGTTTTTCCGGGCGCACCGAGACGGTGGTGGGTTGACCGATTTCCGTGCAGGTGGCCTTCAGGGTGCTGACCAGGCCGCCATCCTGCAGGCGCACTTCGACGCGCTCTTCGCCAACGCTCTCGATCACGCCGGGCAGCTTGTTGCTTTCACCGATGAAGTCGGCGACGAACATGTTGGCCGGGCGCTCGTAAAGTACGTGGGGCGGCGCGCATTGCTGCACCACGCCGTTGTTGAACACGGCGATGCGGTCACTCATGGTCAGCGCTTCGGTCTGGTCGTGGGTCACATAGATCACAGTGAAACCGAGTTGCTCGTGCAGGCGCTTGATCTCGAACTGCATCTGCTCGCGCAGCTTCTTGTCCAGCGCGCCGAGGGGCTCGTCCATCAGCACGATGTCCGGGGCGAAGATCAGCGCGCGGGCCAGGGCCACGCGCTGGCGCTGGCCACCGGAGAGCTGGCCGGGGTAGCGACCGCCAAAGGCCTGCAGTTCGACCAAGGCGAGGTACTCCTCGACCTTGGCGCGAATCTCGTCCTTGGGTAGTTTGCGGATCTTCAGCGGGTAGGCCAGGTTCTCGCGGATGGTCATGTGCGGGAACAGCGCGTACTGCTGGAAGACCATGCCGATGTTGCGATCATAGGGGGCGATGCTGGTGACGTTGCGGCCGTTGATCAGGATCTCGCCGCTGGTCACGTCCTCGAAGCCGGCTAGCATCATCAGGCAGGTGGTCTTGCCGGAACCGGAGGGGCCGAGCAGGGTGATGAACTCGCCCTTGGCCACATTGAGGTTGAAGTCCTTGACCACCAGGGTCTTGTGATCGTAGGTCTTCTTGACGTTGGTGAATCGCAGGAACGCGTCGTTCCCAGCCTGCGCAGTCATAGTCCTCCCCGCTATCCGCAATGTGGAGTCAGCTCGTGGCCAAGGCTCCAACTTCTGAGTCGATTCACCCCCTTCGTGGGAGGCGATCGTTATGGCGATAGGCAAAAGCAATAAGCAAGCCAGATTACGGCTGACTGCCTGATAGCGCTCTGCTATGCATGCTCAAGCCTAGTCCATGCTGGGCGAGATGCGAGGCGGGGTGTGGGAGGAGGTAACAGCGCGGGAAGAGAGGGGGCACCTGCCGAAACGCACTCGGCAGGTGCAGGCTGCTCAACTGTTGGGCAGCAGGCGAACGGTCAGGCTCTTGATGTAGCGGGTCTCATTGATGGCCGGGTGTACCGGGTGATCCGGGCCCTGGGCGCCGCGCTCGAGCAACTGGATGTTGCGGTCCAGGTGGCGAGCGCTGGTCAGCAGGATGTTCTGCAGGTTGTCTTCCTCCAGGTGCATGGAGCAGCTGGCGCTGACCAGGATGCCGTCCTTGCTCAGTAGGCGCATGGCGGTTTCGTTAAGACGACGATAGGCCGCTTCGCCGTTCTTGATGTCCTTCTTGCGCTTGATGAACGCGGGCGGGTCGGCGATCACCACATCGAAGCGCTCTTCTGCGGATTTCAGTTCGCGTAGCGCGGCGAACACATCACCTTCGACGCAGGTGACCTTCTCGGCGAAACCGTTGAGCGTGGCATTACGTTCCACGCCGTCGAGGGCGAAGGCCGAGGCGTCCACGCAGAACACTTCGCTGGCGCCGAACGCCGCGGCCTGCACGCCCCAGCCGCCGATGTAGCTGAACAGGTCGAGCACGCGCTTGCCTTTGACGTAGGGCGCCAGACGCGCGCGGTTCATGCGGTGATCGTAGAACCAGCCGGTCTTCTGTCCTTCGATCACCGGGGCTTCGAACTTAACGCCGTTCTCTTCCAGCGCTACCCACTCCGGCACCACGCCGAAGGCGGTGTCGACGTAGCGCTCGAGGCCTTCGGCGTCACGCGCGGCGGAGTCGTTCTTGAACAGGATGCCGCTGGGCTTGCACACCTGGATCAGCGCGGCGAGCACGTCATCCTTGTGCGCCTCCATGGTGGCGGAAGCCAGTTGGACCACGAGGATGTCGAAGAAACGGTCGACCACCAGCCCCGGCAGCAGGTCGGAGTCGCCGTACACCAGGCGGTAGCAGGGCTGGTCGAACAGGCGCTCGCGCAGGCTCAGGGCGACGTTGAGGCGATGCACCAGCAGGGACTTGTCCAGCACGTGCTTGACGTCGCGCGACAACAGGCGGGCGCAGATCAGGTTGTTCGGACTCATGGCGACGATGCCCAGCGGCTTGCCGCCGGCCGCTTCCAGGACGGCCTGGTCGCCCGCAGCGAAACCATGCAGCGGGGTGGCAGCGACATCGATCTCGTTGCTGTATACCCACAGGTGGCCGGCGCGCAGGCGTCGGTCGGCGTTGGCTTTCAGGCGCAGACTGGGCAGGGAAGACATGAGTTCGGGCTCCGCGGGGAAAAGAGCGGGATTATAGCGGTTTGCGCGCCGGGCCGGCGTTTACAAAAGTCGGCTGCGAGCAGGTCGGTGCTTTGGCTAGACTGTGCTCTACTTCTCATCCTGCACGATCCCCTTTCCATGACCTACGAACTCACCGCCGAACAGATCCAGCAAGTCCTGCAGGGGATCAGCGTACCGCCGCAACCGCAGATCATGGTCGACCTGCAGATGGAGCAGATCATGCCCAGTCCGGATCTGCGTAGCATCGCCAAGCTGATCAGCCAGGACCCGGGGTTGTCCGGCGCGTTGCTGAAAATCGTCAACTCCCCGCATTTCGGCCTGGCCAATCGCATCGCGTCGATCCAGCAGGCGGTCAACCTGCTGGGTTGCAACACCGTGATCAACTTGATCAACGCGCAGTCGATCAAAGGTGAGCTGACCGACGAGGCGATCCTGGTGCTGAACCGTTTCTGGGACAGCGCCCAGGATGTGGCAATGACCTGCCTGACCCTGGCCAAGCGCCTCGGTTATCACTCGCCTGACGAGGCCTACAGCCTGGGGCTGTTCCACGACTGCGGCATTCCGCTGATGCTCAAGCGCTTCCCCAATTACATGCAGGTGCTGGAGGAAGCCTACGCCAGTGCCAGCGACGAGCGTCGTGTGGTCGATACCGAGAACCGTCTGCTGACCACCAACCACGCGGTAGTGGGTTACTTCACCGCGCGTTCCTGGCGGTTGCCGGGGCACCTGTGCGAGGTCATCGCCAACCACCACAACGCCCTGTCGATCTTCAGCGATGACTCCGGACGCGAAGCGCAGCTCAAGACGCTGCTGGGCATCCTGAAGATGGCCGAGCATATCTGCGAAAGCCATCGTGTGCTGGGGGGGCAGGCCGTCGACATGGAGTGGCAGTACATTTCGCAGCCGATCCTGGAGTATGTGGGGCTCTCGGAGTACGACTTCGAAAACCTGCGAGAGAGCATCCGCGATCTAGCCGTGCTCTGAGTCCTCGCGCTGTGCCAGCGTTCGCGCGGCGGCGCTCTACCGCTTTGCGGGTCGCTCCTGCTAAGGTGGCGCACCGCCGTTTTGCTGCCGTATAGCCATGCCTGAATTACCCGAAGTCGAAACTACCCGCCGCGGTATCGCCCCATATCTGGAGGGCCAACGCGTCAGCCGCGTGATCGTGCGTGAGCGCCGCCTGCGTTGGCCGATCCCCGAAGACCTGGACGTGCGTTTGTCCCGCCAGCGAATCGAGTGCGTCGAGCGGCGTGCCAAGTACCTGCTGATCAAGGCCGAAGTCGGCAGTCTGATCAGTCACTTGGGCATGTCCGGCAGTCTGCGCCTGGTCGAATGTGGCCTGGCTGCGGCCAAGCATGAGCATGTGGACATCGAACTGGAATCGGGCCTGGCGCTGCGTTACACCGATCCGCGGCGTTTCGGTGCACTGCTGTGGAGTGAGGACCCGCTGACTCACGTATTGCTCAGCAAACTCGGGCCGGAGCCGTTGGGCGGGTTGTTCGACGGTGAGCGTCTGTTCCAGATGTCGCGTGGGCGCAGCATGGCGGTCAAACCGTTCATCATGGATAACGCCGTGGTGGTGGGCGTGGGCAACATCTACGCCACCGAAGCGCTGTTCGCTGCCGGCATCGATCCACGCCGCGAGGCTGGCTCAGTCTCGCGTGCGCGTTACCTGCGCCTGGCCGAGGAGATCAAACGCATCCTCGCCCATGCCATCGAGCGTGGTGGTACCACGCTGCGCGACTTCGTCGGTGGCGATGGTCAGCCCGGATACTTCCAGCAGGAATTGTTCGCCTATGGTCGCGGCGGCGAGTTCTGCAAGGTCTGTGGCAGCACGCTGCGTGAGGTCAAGCTGGGCCAGCGCGCGAGTGTGTACTGTCCCAAGTGCCAACGCTGAGCGAGCCCGCGCCTGATCAAACCGTAGGGCGGGTGCAACCCGCCGCAATGCCAATGGCGGGTTGCACCCGCCCTACACCGATACAAGAACAAGAAATACCGAGGTTGATCGATGTCCGGTAACTACTTGCCGCCCAATCCGGCCGCCGAATGGCTGGGGCGCAGCGTGCTGAAACTGATGGGCTGGCGTATCGAGGGCGAGTTGCCCAAGCTCGACAAGTTCGTCGCCATCGGCGCCCACCACACATCCAATTGGGACTTTGTGATCTTCATCGCGCTGAAATTCGTGCTGCGCCTCAACGCCCGCTGGTTCGGCAAGCACAGCATCTTCCGCTGGCCTTTCGGTGGCTTGATGCGCAGTTGGGGCGGTATCGCGATTCGTCGGGATCGTCAGTTGAATACCGTCGAACAGGCCATTCAGGCCTTTCGTGAGCATGACGAGTTCATTCTGGTGCTCTCGCCCGAGGGCACACGCAAGAAGGTCGAGCGCTGGAAGATGGGCTTCTACCATATAGCTCTGGGCGCAGGCGTGCCCATCGTGCTCGGGGCGCTGGACTACCAGAACCGTCGCGTGGTGATCGGCCCGACTTTTCAGCCAACAGGTGACGAGAAGGCCGATCTGGCCACGATGCTGGTGTTCTTTCGTCCTTATGTACCGAAAAAGCCGGAATACGCCTTTCACGGCGATTGACGTCCGTCACGCTGACAATTACCAATGCGCTGTTATAGTTAATGGCACTTTCCCGAATAATTTGAAGGACTGCACTATGAACCCGTTCCGCATGACCGCAGCCGCCATGTCGCTGCTTATGGGCTTGTTGGCATTGCCGGCGCAGGCACAACAAAACGTCAGTGGTGACCCGCTATATACAGTTGAAGCACCTGGTGCTTTTTCCATGGCAGCTGATTTGGTGATTGCTCGTCCTCTGTTGATCGGTGCAACAGTCCTTGGCGCTGGACTATTTGTGGTTTCCTTGCCTTTCTCCGCAATGGGCGGGGGTATTGGTGCGGCTGGCAAGGCTCTGGTTGTCGAGCCAGGGAAAGCAGCGTTCGTACGCTGCCTGGGTTGTACTGGGGATGGTTACAACCAGCGCCAATAATTAAAATGCAGTTCTGGCAGCCCCTGGCTCGGTAACGAGCCAGGGGCTGTTTACGTTTGAACGCCGAGAAAAGGAAGAAGCGGTGGTAATGAAGTCCCTGCGCTGGGTGATGCTGTTGCTGGTGGTGTCGGGGCTGATCGCCTCGTTCTGGTTCAGCCAGGGCTGGTTGCAACTCTGCGCCGGGCTGGCGATCTTCCTGTTTGGCATGCAGTGCCTGGAAGACGGTCTGCGTCAGCTGGCAGGCAGCAAGCTGGAGCAGATACTCGGGCGCAGTACGTCCACGCCCTTCAAGAGCCTGTTGTTCGGCGTCGGCGGCACCCTGTTGCTGCAGTCCAGCACCCTGGTATCGCTGCTGACCATCGCCTTTATCAGTACCGGCCTGATCCAGCTGGCCGGCGGTATCGCCATTCTGTTCGGTGCCAATCTCGGCGCCACCAGCGGCATTTGGTTGTTGGCACTCGCCGGGCAGAATCTCAGCCTGAGTCCGCTGGCCCTGCCGCTGCTGGTGTTCGGTGTGCTGGCCGGTTTCTTCGGGCCCAAGAGCAAGGCTGCCGGACGTATCGTGCTGGGTATCGCTTTCATCTTTCTCGGCATCGACCAGATCAAGGAAGGTTTCGCCAGTTTTGGCGATGGTCTGGACATGACCGGCCTGCAGGAAGGCGGGCTGCGTGGGGCGCTGCTGTTCACCGCCATCGGCATGGCTATTACCGTGGTGCTGCAATCGAGCCACGCCACGCTGATGCTGACTCTTGCCGCGCTGGCCAGCGGCCAGCTGGAGCTCGGTCAGAGCCTGGCCATCGCCATTGGCTCGAATATCGGCAGCAGCGTGACCACCGCTTTCGTCGGCTCGCTCGGCGGTAACCGCAACGGCCAGCGCCTGGCGCTGGCCCATGTGCTGTTCAACATCACCACCGGCGTTATCGCCTTCTGTCTGCTCGGTCCGCTGACCTGGCTGGTGCATGTCTTGGCCGAGCCATTGGGCCTTGGCGAGAACAGCCTGATTCAGCTGGCGATGTTCCACACCCTGTTCAATGCCATGGGCGTGGCGCTGTTCTGGCCACTTCAGAGGCGCCTGGCTCAGTACTTGATTCGTTGGCTGCCGGACAGAGTCGAGCCGCAGGTATTGATTACCGAACTGGCGTCCGAGCAGGTGACCGAGCCCGAGCGTACCCGCGCCCGCTATCTGAACGAGCGCGCTCTGGATTCGGTCGATGCAGCATCCGGCGCGGTGGTGCAGGAGCTGGGGCATCTTGGCCGCTTGAGCCTGGAGGTGATCTGCCATGCCCTGTATCTGCCGGTCGATCAACTGGCGCAGGCCAAAGGGGATGAGCGGGTGTTGCAGGCCAAGCCCGCACCGGGTGGCCTCGATGCCGAGCACCTGTATCAGTTTCACATCAAGGGTGTGTATGGCGATCTGTTGAGCTTCATGGGGCGCATGGACTTGCCCATGGATGAAGCGCACCAGCAGTTCTGGGTCAGCTGCCAGCTGGCGGCGCTGCAACTGGTAGATGCGGTCAAGGATGCCAAGCACCTGCAGAAGAACCTTGGCCATTACCTCGATGCGCCACCGTCGGCGGCGCGCGATGCCTATGTGGAGTTGCGTCGTCATCTGTTGACGACTCTGCACGAGGTGCGCGAGCTGGCACGCTCGGACATGCCTGACGAAATGTGGCAGTCACGCCTGCGGTGGTTGGATGAGCAGGCGGCGAGCTTTGATGCGCAGTTCCGCCAACGGCTGTTCGCTGAGGTACGCTACGGCCATCTCGACGGCCTGCAGACCAGCTCGCTGATGAATGACCTGGGCTACGTCAGTCGCATCTTCCAGAGCCTGCGCAACGTGCTGATGCTGGGCAGCGAGCAGGCCTTGTTCCGGGAGCTGCGCAAGTTCGGTGACGAACAGGAGAGTCTGATCAGGTTCTCCTGATTCGATCATTCATTCTGCTCCTTCGCTCGTTGTTTCTGGAACAGAGGAGCCTATCCCGCGTGGATCGCTCGCCGCCTGTACCTCGCCGCTGACCTTGTCCCAGAACAGCACCTGCTGGTTGCCGTACTGCCGATCCAGGCGTTTGAGTTCGTAGCCGCGCTGCTGCAGCTCGGCGACTTGTTCATCGCTGAAGGTATCCGGCTCATGCTCGATCACATCGGGCATGAACTGGTGGTGGTAGCGCGCCACCGCGGGCCAGCGCTCGATGGGCTTCTCGTCCAGGTATTCGAGCATCGACAGCAGCACCATGCTTGGAATACGGCTACCGCCGGGGGTGCCGAAGGCGGTGAATTCGTCGCTGCTTTCGATGAAGCTCGGGCTCATGGATGACAGCGGGCGTTTGCCGCCCGCGATGGTATTGGCCTGGCTGCCGGCCAGGCCATAGGCGTTGGCGCCCTGGACGTCTGCGGCGAAGTCGTCCATCTCGTCGTTGAGCAGCACGCCAGTGCCGGGCACGGTGAAGGCGGCGCCGAACGGCAGGTTGATCGACAGCGTTGCAGCGACAGCATTGCCCTCGGCATCGAGTACGGCAAAGTGAGTGGTGTGGTCGCCTTCGTGCCAGGTGCCGGCAGGCGGCAGACTCGAGCTGGGGGTCGCCTGCTCGGGGTTGATGCTGCCGGCGAGCACGGCCAGATGCCCTGGCGACAGCAACTGCTCTACGGGATTCTTGATGAAGTCGGGGTCGCCCAGCAGGCCGCGGTCACGATAAGCGCGGCGCAGCGCCTCGACCACGTAATGCACGCGCTGTACGGGCTCGGCGTCGCGCCAGGGCAGTTGTTCGAGTATCGCCAAGCTTTGCGCCAGGGCTATGCCGCCAGCCGAGGGTGGCGGTGCGCTGATCAGCTCGCGGCCATCTTCCAGGGGGAAGCGCAGTGGCGCTCGGCGGGCAATACGGTACTCACGCAGGTCATCCTCGGACCAGATGCCGCCGGCATGGCGCACGCCTCTGACCAGGCGCTCGGCTATCGGGCCGGTATAGAAGCCCTCCCGGCCATGTTCGGCCAGCGCTTGCAGAGTGGCAGCCAGATCCGCCTGACGCAGCAGATGGCCCTCGGCGGGAATTTCGCCCTGGTCGAGAAATAGCTTGGCACTTTCGGCATCGTCACGCAGCACGGCCAGGCGCCAGGTTGCGCGCTCGCGGTAGACACGGTCGACCGCGAAGCCTTCACTGGCTAGACGGATTGCCGGAGCCAGACTGGTTTTCAGCGGCAGGCGGCCGTGCTTTTCGGCCAGTTCGACCAACGCCGCCGGTAGCCCCGGAATGGCAGCGGCCAGCGCACCGTTGAGCGACAGCTCACGCTGTACCTTGCCATCGCGGACATAGAGGTCCGGCTTGGCCTCCAGGGGCGCGCGTTCGCGGGCATCGAGGAAGTCGTAGCCAGGCGTTTCGCCGGCAGTACGTAGCAGGAAGAAACCGCCGCCACCAAGCCCTGAGCCATAGGGTTCGACCACGGCGAGTGCGGCGCTGGCTGCCACGGCGGCATCGAAGGCGTTGCCGCCGGCATCGAGCATCTGCTGCGCTGCAGCGGTCGCCGCTGGGTGAGCGGTGGCAATGGCGGGTTGCTGCGGAGCGGCCTGGGCGAGAAGGCTGGCGCCGAGCAGCAGGGTCGATAGCAGGAGTTTGCGCAACATGCGATCTACCAGGGGCGGCTGAGGGAGGCTGGAAGCTTAACAGCCTTGCTCAGAGGAGGGCAGAACGGCGCGGAGGAAGCGGGAGGCCTGGAGCCTCCCGGGGTGGATCAGGCCTTGCCGGTGATGATGCGGTATTTCTGCATCAGTTCATCCTTGCTCTCGACGTTGTTCTCGTCGAGCGGGATGCAGTCCACCGGGCACACCTGCTGGCATTGCGGCTCGTCATAGTGGCCGACGCATTCGGTGCATAGGTTGGGGTCGATCACGTAGATCTCCTCACCCTGGGAAATGGCACCGTTGGGGCACTCGGGTTCGCAGACGTCGCAGTTGATGCAATCGTCGGTGATGATCAGGGACATGGGGCAACTCCTGTCGAGGCGCTGGCTTCGACACTTTACGGGCAACGATGCTGCGAATTGTGCCGGATTGGCGAGCCTTGTGCTATTAGCCTGGTCAGTTAAGCGCTTTGCTCCCCTCTCCCGTTTACGGGAGAGGGGCGGGGGAGGGGTAATGAATCGTGGCGCCGCTTTTACCCTCTCCCGCCCTGCTTTTAATGCTTGCGGAAGCGCTCGTTCAGCGCGTCGGCCACGGCGGGGTGAACGAACTTGGTGATGTCACCACCCAGGGCGGCGATCTCGCGCACCAGGGTCGAGGAGATGAAGGAGTACTTCTCCGACGGGGTGAGGAACAGGCTCTCGACGTCCGGCGCCAGTTGGCGGTTCATGTTGGCCAGCTGGAATTCGTACTCGAAGTCCGACACCGCACGCAGGCCGCGCAAGAAGACATTGGCGTTCTGTTCCTTGACGAAGTGCGCCAGCAGCGAGGAAAAACCCACCACTTCGACATTCGGCAGATGCTTGGTCACCTCACGGGCCAGCTCGACACGTTGTTCCAGCGGGAACAGCGGGTTCTTCTTGGGGCTGGCGGCGACAGCGATGATGACGTGATCGAACAGCCGCGAGGCGCGCTCGACCAGATCGCCATGGCCTTTGGTGATGGGGTCGAAGGTACCCGGGTACAACACTCGATTCATCGCTTCGTCCTGTTCGAGGCGGCAAGAGTCGCGGATGGTAGCGCAGCGTTTCCCTTGCGGCCAAGCGTGACGAAAGCTCAGTGGCTGCGTAGGTGCAGCAGCAGTGCCGGTATCAGGCAGGCGAGGGCGATCCAGTCGGCGATCACCACGCGGCGCAAAGCCTCGTTGTAGACGGGCGCGCTCCACGCCAGCAGGAGGAATGCGAGCACGCTGATCAGTCCGCCGGTCAGGGCCGCGCTGCGTAGCGCCGGAACGAACGCCGCTGCTATCAGTAGGGCGCCGAGCAGGCTGAACAGCACTGCTCGATGGCGCATGAGGATCTGCAGGTTGGGCTCATCCAGAGCGATGCCATACAGCGCATTGAGGCGCTCACCGCCGAGCACGCCGACCACTGGCAGCAGGTGGATGACCCCGGCTACCAGCAGGAAAAAGGTGATCAGTTTGCTTATCTCAGGCCCTCAGCCGTTCGGCCAGCAAGGTGGCCAGTTTCGAGGTCAGCCCGTAGATCGACAGCTGCGGGTTGGCGCCGATACTGGTGGGGAACAGCGAACCGTCGTGGATCGACAGGTTATCGAGCTGATGGTGGCGGCCCAGGCTGTCGACCACTGCTTGCTGCGGGTCTTCGCCCATTGCGCAACCGCCCATGACGTGGGCGCTGCCGAGGCGGGTGCGGTATAGCGCGAGATCGAGCTGTTCGATCAGTTCTTTGGCCTCCTTCCACGTTCTCACGTAGCCGGCATCGGCATGCATCGGCATCACCGCCTTGGCCCCGGCCGCGAACTGGATTTCGGCCATGGTCAGGAAGGCGCGGCGTACGCCGTCCCAGGTGTAGTCGGTCATCTGGTAGTCGAGCACCGGGCTGCCGTCGCCGCGCAGTTCCACACGGCCTTCGGCGCTGTCCGGATGGAAGCCGTCGCGCAGCAGGGCGAGCATCACGTTGGTATGCGGCAACTGTTCCATGC
Source organism: Pseudomonas sp. NY15364 (assembly GCF_048068235.1). Classification (NCBI taxonomy): domain Bacteria; kingdom Pseudomonadati; phylum Pseudomonadota; class Gammaproteobacteria; order Pseudomonadales; family Pseudomonadaceae; genus Pseudomonas; species Pseudomonas sp. NY15364. Next base: position 55,826 of record NZ_JBLUPX010000020.1, read on the forward strand.
GCAGGGCGTTCTCGCGGCCGAACTCTCCGAGCAGGGTGGCGGTCAGCGCCGGTTGCAGCGGAGGTACTTCCAGCTTGTAGGAGAGCCGCCCGCTGGTGCCGTCGTCCCATTGGAAATGATCGGAGTAGAGCGACTGCGGCGCGCCGTAGAAGGGATTGATCACCTGCTCGAACTGCGCCGCGGAGAAGTTCACCAGGTGCAGGTAGGTGCGCCGGCCGACGCGTTTGTGCGGGTCGGGCACCTCGGAGCGCAGCAGGATGCCGGGGGTGTTGATGCCGCCGCCGGCCAGCACGTAATGCCGCGCCTTGACCCGGATGCGCTTGCCGGTGGGCGCTACGCAGCGCTCGTCCATGCCCAGGCAGTCGATACCGACCACCTTGTCGCCCTCGATCACCAGCTTGTCGGCGCGGGCCAGGTAGAGCAGCTCGCCGCCGGCATCCAGGGTCGCGGGGATGGTGGTGACCAGCATCGACTGCTTGGCGTTGGTCGGGCAGCCCATACCGCAGTAGCCGAGGTTCCAGCAGCCACGCACGTTGCGCGGGATCACTGCCCAGTGATAGCCGAGCTTGTCGCAGCCAGTGCGGATCACCTCGTTGTTGGCATTCGGTGGTACCGCCCAGGGCGCCACGCCCAGGCGCTGTTCCATCTGCTCGAACCAGGGTGCCATGGACTCGACGTCATGGCCCTTCACGCCGTGGACCTCGGCCCAATGCGCCAGGGTCTGTGGCGGCGTGCGGAAGCTGCTGGTCCAGTTGATCAGGGTGGTGCCACCGACCGCGCGGCCCTGGAGGATGGTGATGGCGCCGTCCTTGCTCATGCGACCGATACCCTCCTGGTAGAGGGTTGGGTAGGCCTCGGCTTCCTGCATCTTGAAGTCGTCGCTGGTCTTCAGCGGGCCTTCCTCGATCAGCAGCACCTTGTAGCCGGCAGCGCTGAGGATTTCCGCTGTGGTGCCGCCACCGGCGCCGCTGCCGACGATGGCGACGTCGGCCTCCAGCGTCAGGTCATTTTCCAGGCGTGAACCGTCGTGGGTCTTCCAACCCCTGGCCAGGCCTTGTTTGAACAAATCAGGTACGGGCATTTGACTTTCTCTTCTTGTAGCAGGGCCGTCTGTAGTCACGAGTTTGGTGCTCGCCTGGATCGCGGATAAATCCGCTCCTACACAAGCGGCTCACATCCTGTGGGAGCAGCTGTAGGGTGGGCTTCAGCCCACCAAGGCCGGTCGCTGTTGGTGGGCTGAAGCTAGCCGCTATACGGTGGGCGGCCCGGGATAGCCGCAATGGGCCCAGGCCTCCTGGCGGCTGTACCAGGCCATCATCACCAGCTGCAGCAGCGAGGCGTGGCCCATGCGCAGCAAGCTCAGGCTGCTGTTCTGCCAGCGCGTGAGGAAGTTGCGCACGTCGTCGGCGCTGGCGTTGTCCCAACTGCCCCATACCCCGGTCAGCGGGCCACGGCTGATGGGCAGGGCCAGCACATCGAACAGTTGCACGGTCAGTTTCAGCATCGCCGGCGACAGGTGCGCCAGGCTGGTGTCGAGGCTCTTGAGTGTGCCGTCGATGGCCTGCGGCATCTGCTCGGCGCTGACGGCGCCGTCGAGCATCACCGGGATCAGCGCGCGCAGAAATGGCAGGTCGCTGCTGCGCAGGATCAGGTAGCCGCTGGCCGGCGTGCTGGCCGAGCAGCCGCTTAAGGTAGCGGTCAGCCCGGCAGTGCCGAGCAGCGCCGTGCCCAGCAGGCCGACCTTGAGCAGATTGCGCCGCGAAAGCTGCGGCGTGTTCAGGGGGGTGTCGTTCATTGTTGTTGTCACCAGGCGTAAAACGGGCGCTGCCCGCGTTGTTCAGCGTACGAACAGCTTGTAGACCAGCTTCTGGATCGCCTTGCCATAGGGCGGGTAGATCAGCCGCGCGGCGTTGAAGCGCTGCTTGATGAACACGCCCTTGGCCTTGCTGAAGGTCAGGAAGCCTTCGTGACCGTGGTAATGGCCCATGCCGGAGGGGCCGATGCCGCCGAACGGCATGTCGTCCTGGGCCACGTGCAGCAGGGTGTCGTTCAGGCACACGCCGCCGGAATGGGTCTCGTGCAGCACGCGCTGCTGCTCGCGCCTGTCGTAGCCGAAGTAGTACAGCGCCAGCGGACGTGGCCGCGCGTTGACGTAGGCGAAGGCATCTTCAATACGGTCGTAGGGCACCACCGGCAGCAGCGGGCCAAAGATCTCGTCCTGCATCAGCTTCATGTCGTCGTTGACGTCCAGCACCAGGCTCTGCGGCAGGCGCCGGCCCTGGGCCTCGGGGTAGAGCGGGATAACGCGCGCGCCCTTGGCCTGGGCGTCCTGCAGGTAGCCGGTCAGGCGGGCCAGCTGGCGCTCGTTGATGATCGCGGTGTAGTCGGGGTTGTCCTTGAGCTGCGGGTAGAAGCGCTGCACCACCTCGCGGTAGGCGGCGACGAAACCGTCGACGCGATCGCGCGGCACCAGCACATAGTCAGGCGCCACGCAGGTCTGCCCGGCATTGAGGGTCTTGCCGAAGGCGATGCGCTCGGCAGCGTCGGCCAGTGGTACGTCGGCGCTGACGATGGCGGGTGACTTGCCGCCCAGTTCGAGGGTCACTGGAGTCAGGTTTTCGGCGGCAGCGCGCATCACGTGCTTGCCGATGCTGGTGGCGCCGGTGAACAGCAGGTGGTCGAACGGCAGTTTGGAGAAGGCTATGCCGACTTCCGCTTCACCCAGGGCGACGCTGACCAGATCCTCGGGGAAAATGCGCGCCAGCAGATCCTTGACCAACTGCGAGGTGACCGGGGTGGACTCGCTCATCTTGATCATCACCCGGTTGCCGGCGGCCAGCGCCCCGGTCAGCGGGCCGATGGCGAGAAACAGCGGGTAGTTCCACGGCACGATGATGCCGACGACGCCCAGCGGCTGGTAGATGACCTTGGCCGAGGCGGGCATGAACTGCAGGCCGACGCTGCGCCGCGAAGGCTTCATCCACTTTCTGATGCGTTTGGACGCGTAATGGATGCCATGCAGGCTGGGCATCAGCTCGGCGAGTAGGGTCTCGTCGGCCGAGCGATTGCTGAAGTCGGCAGAGATCGCCGCGATCAGCGCATCCTGCTGCTCGGTCAGCAGCTCGCTGAGGGATTTCAGCCACTGGATGCGTTGTTCGGCCGAGGGCATCGGGTTGGCGGCGAAAGCCGCGCGCTGCAGAGCGAAGGTGGCGTCTAGCTGGTTGATCTGCTGTTGGCTCTGCTGCAGGTAGGCGATGTCGGCGACCATGGGTTTCTCCTCGACGTTCCAGCGGGCAGGCTGTTGAAAAACTATCTGCGTTGTCATCGCTGCGTTAAAAACAGGCTCGTGCGCGAGTCCGATCAAAATGCTCATTTACAACTTGTAAAGTCGAGCGCGACTCCGACCGTTTTTCGCCTGTTTTTGCCTTGCGCTGACTGCCTCGGCTCGGGCTTCCTGCTTCGCTCTAACTCCTGCATCCATGCAGTCGTCGCCGACGTTTTTAAACAGCCTGCTGGAGGCGGCTATAAGCCGCGATTAGGCTAAGCTGGATTTTTAGAGCAATTACTCTAATGTGTCAAGCGAGGTGTCGCCTGTCCGGGCGAGACGTATCCCGGTCAGCGTGCATGTGGCTTGATCGGGGGCTAACGCGGCGGCTGTTTCGCCTGTACCTTTGCCACTTTTGAAGTCGAGATCGAGCTGCGTTATGGCGCCACCCAAGACCCGCGAGCGCATCGTTCAAGCCAGCCTGGAGCTGTTCAACGCCCAGGGCGAGCGCAACGTCACTACCAACCATATCGCCGCGCACCTGGGCATTTCGCCGGGTAACCTCTATTACCACTTCCGCAACAAGCAGATGATCATCGCCGAGCTGTTCGCCCAGTACGAAGCGCAGGTCGACAGCTTCCTGCGGCCACCCGAAGGGCGAGCGCTGACGGTGGCGGACAAGACCTTCTATCTGGAGGCGCTGCTGGCAGCGATGTGGCACTACCGCTTCCTGCATCGTGACCTGGAGCATCTGCTGGAATCCGACGTTGAGCTGGCCGGGCGTTACCGCACCTTCGCCCGCCGTTGCCTGGTGGGCGCGCAGTCGGTTTATCAGGGCTTCGTCGAGGCCGGCATCCTGTCGATGACTCCGGCACAGATCGAGGCGCTGACGCTCAACGCCTGGATCATCATGACCTCCTGGGTGCGCTTTCTCTGTACCGCTGGCGCCAGCCCGGACAACCTCAGCCAGGACATGCTGCGCCGCGGCATCTATCAGGTGCTGGCGCTGGAGGACGGTTACCTCACGCCTTCCGCGCGCGCGGCGGTCGAGGCGCTGTATGAGCGCCTGCATGTGCCGCTTGAGCAGGTGCTGGGGTGATTGCCTCACACGCACGGCATTCGTTGGAGGGGCTTTAGCCGCGAACTTCTCGCCGCTGAAGCGCCTCCCGCAATCCGCTGCGACTGCCGTGCCCGGTTGCAATCCGGAAAGGCCTTTGTCGCGTCTTCTCGGATTTCATCTGGGCTACGGTTCTTGCAGTCCTTGAGCGGCTTTAGCCGCGATTATCCGAGGCTTGCCAACCACTGCGGAATACGCCGTTCAAGGTAATAACCTGGCCGGCGCGGAGTACCCTCGACGAAGCCGACATGCCCGCCCTTGGCATGCAGCTCGAACTCGGTGCCGGGGGCCAGTTCGCTGGCGTCGGGTAGGCTGTGGCGGAAGATGAAGGGATCGTCCTCGGCCTGGATGATCAGCGTGCGCGTGCGAATGTCGCCCAGGTAGAAGCGGCTGGAGGCGCGCCGGTAGTAATCGTGGGCATCGGCGAAGCCGTGTAGCGGTGCGGTGATGCGCCCGTCGAAGTCCCAGAAGGTGCGCATGCCATCCAGCGGCCCGAGGCGCTCCAGCACCGACAGGCGTTCGCCCTGGCCACTCTCGGCGAACAGGCGCTGCTTGTTGCTGACGTAGGCGACCATCTCACGCATGAAATGCGCCTGGTACACCCGCGAGAAGCCCAGGCCGATGCGGTCGGCGCATTGATCCAGACGAAACGGCACCGAGACCGCCACTGCGCCTTGCAGTTGGCTCTGCTCGCCACTCTCCCCCAGATACTTGAGCAGCACGTTGCCGCCCAGGGAATAGCCGACTGCGTACAGCGGCGCCATCGGCCGTTGCGCGCGCAGGTGGGCCACAACCGATGCCAGATCCTCGCTGGCGCCGGAGTGATAGCCACGCGGCAACAGGTTGGGCTCGCCGGAGCAGCCGCGCCAGTTCAGCGCCACGCTGGCCCAGCCGCGCGCGGCCAGCGCCTGTTGCAGCCCCAGCACGTAGAGCGAGTTGGAGCTGCCGGTCAGGCCATGCAGCACCAGCACCAGCGGCGCATGGGCGTCATGCGGGCCGTGCCAGTCGAGGTCGAGAAAATCACCATCGTCCAGCCACAGCCGCTCACGCTGCCGTTCCAGTTGCGGCGGCTTGCGGCAGAAGGGGTTCCACAGCGTTTGCAGATGCGGGCCGGGGAGCCACCAGGCGGGTTGGAATGGTGTCATGGGTATGGTCTATCCAAAACGTAGCCTGGATGAAATCCAGGGGCAGCGCTCCCGGATTGCATCCGGGCTACGTTGGCACCTGCGACGAACTTCTTTGCCACAGCGCGTAATGCACCTGGCCGGTGTGCTTCTCGCGGTGCAGACGCCAGTTGCCGGGCAGACCCAGGCTCGAAGGCGCGGTTTCGCTTTCGGTGTAGATCCAGGCGTCATCGGCCAGCCAACCCTGCGTCTCCAGCAGTGTGCAGGCGTCCTGCAGCAGGCTCTTGTGGAAGGGCGGGTCGAGCAGGGCGATATCGAAGCGACGCGGCGCCGGACGCGCCAACAGTTGCAGGGCATCGCCCAGATGAATCTCGCCCGTGCTGCATTGCAGCGTCGCCAGGTGGCCGCGCAAGGCGCTCACCGAGGCCGGGTTGAGGTCGCAGGCCAGACCGCTGGCAGCACCACGCGACAGCGCTTCGAGCAGCAGTGCGCCGCTGCCGGCGAAGGGGTCGAGCACATGAGCACCCTCGACATAGGGCGCCAGCCAGTTGAACAGCGTCTCGCGCACCCGGTCCGGGGTCGGGCGCAGGCCCGGCCCGTCGGGGAAGGCGAAGCGCCGCGAACGCCACTCGCCACCGATGATGCGCAACTGACCCTGGCCGCCGTGAGCCTTGCCCGCTTCGGGTTTCTGCGGTGTGCGACTGCGCATCAGTGCGGCACCGTGCTGGGTAGCTCGGCCGGGCGCTCAGTGGGCGGTGGCAGTTCCTTCTGCGGCACCGTCGGGCCGGCGGTGACCACCACCAGTGCCTCGGGGTCGAGGTGTTTGGCCATCGCCGCCTTGACCTGCTCGGTGGTGAGGCTCTGCACGTCACGCATGAAGTCGTCCAGATAACTCAGTGGCAGGTCGTAGAAACCCATCGAGGCCAGTTGGCCGACGATGGCAGCGTTGCTCGCGGTGGACAGCGGGAAGCTGCCGGCCAGCTGACGCTTGGCATTATCCAGCTCCTGTTGGGTGGGGCCGTCACGCAGGTAGTCGGCGAGCAGTTGCTTGACCAGCGCCAGGGTGCCTTCGCTCAAGTCAGCTCGGGTCTGCAGGTTGATCATGAACGGGCCACGCGCCTGCATGGCGCTGAATCCGGAGTAGACGCCGTAGGTCAGGCCACGCTTCTCACGCACCTCGCTCATCAGGCGCGTGCCGAAACCGCCGCCGCCGAAGATCTGATTGCCCAGGTACAGCGCAGCATAGTCCGGGTCGCGACGATCAATGCCGAGCTGGGCGATCATCAGGTGGGTCTGGTTGGACGGGTACTCGATATGGCTGGCGCCCGGCTTGGGTGTTTGCGGCTGGGCGATCTGGGGCAGCGCCGGGCCGGGCGGCAGGGCGGCGGAGACCTGATTGGCGATGGCCTCGGCTTCGCTGCGCGACAGATCACCCACCAGCGCGATCACCGCATTGCCAGGCGTGTAGGCGCGGGCATGGAACGCCTGCAACTGCTGGCGGGTGATGGCCGGGATCGACTGCGCCGTGCCTTCGCTCGGGTGAGCGTAGGGGTGCTGGCCGTACAGGCGCTCGAACAATTCGAGGCTGGCCAGTTTGCCCGGGTTCTGTTTCTGGAACTCGAAGCCGGCCAGCAGCTGGTTCTTGATCCGCGCCAGCGAATCGGCGGGGAAGGTGGGTTTGCCCAGCACCTCGGCGAACAGCGCCAGTGCCGGTTCGCGTTGTTCGCGTGCGCTCAGGCTGCGCAGGCTGGCTACGGCCATGTCGCGGTAGGCGCCGTTGCCGAACTCGGCACCGAGGCTCTCGAAACCGGCGGCGATGGCGCCGACGTCCTTACCCGGCACACCTTCGTTGAGCATGGCATTGGTCAGGGTGGCCAGGCCGGGTACGCCGTCGTCCTGGCTGCTGCCGGCGGCGAAGGTCAGGCGCAGGTCGAACATTGGCAGTTCGCGGGCTTCGACGAACAGCACCTTGGCGCCTTGCGCGGTGCTCCAGGTCTGGATATCCAGCGTGCGGCGCGTTGGCGCCTTGCCGTCCAGTGCCGCCAGGGATTGCAGTTTGGCGGCATCGCCCGTGGGGGCCTTGTCAAAGAGGTTGGCGCAGGCGCTCAGCATCAGGGTGCTGGACAGGATCAGGCCGAGCAGGCCCAGGCGGCGGTGCTCAGGCTTCATGGGTGGGACTCCTCATTGCGGGACTCTTCGGGCAGTACGTGGGCGACGCTGAGGCGGTCACGCACGAAGAAGGTGCGGGCGGCCTGCTGGATGTCGGCCGGGGTGACGGCCTCCAGCTCGGCCAGCTCCTGGTCGATCAGTTGCCAGGACAGGCCGACGGTTTCCAGTTGACCGATGCTGGTGGCCTGGCTGGTGATCGAGTCGCGCTCGAACACCAGGCCGGCGATCACCTGGGCGCGTACGCGGGCCAGTTCGGCAGTGGACGGCGGGGCTTTTTTAAGTTCTTCCAGCTCGCGCCAGAGGCCGGCTTCGGCCTGCTCCAGGGTCTTGCCTTTCTGCACGTTGGGCGTGGCCGAGAGAACGAACAGGCTGTCGCCGCGGGTGAAGGCGTTGTACCAGGCGCTGGCGCCGGAAACGAGTTCTTCGCCGCGTTCCAGGCGGGTGGACAGGCGTGCGCTGTAGCCGCCGTCGAGCAGGGCGGCGGCCAGGCGCAGGGCATAGACCTGGCGCGGCGTTTCCGCGGTGGCCAGGCCCGGCACGTTGAAGCCCATGATCAGGCTCGGCAACTGCGTCTTGAGGTACAGCGTGGTGCGGCGTTCGCCCGGCGCGGCCAGCTCCAGCGGCAGTTTGGCGGTCGGCACGTCACCGCGCGGGATGTCGCCGAAGTAGCGCTGCACCTGGCTCTTGACCTCATCCACGCTGACGTCACCGACCACCACCAGGGTAGCGTTGTTTGGTGCGTACCACTTCTGGTGCCAGGCACGCAGGTCATCGATATGCATGCGGTCGAGGTCGGCCATCCAGCCGATGGTGGGGATGCTGTAACCGCTGGCCGGGTAAGCCATGGCCTTGAAGCGCTCGTAGGCCAGCGAAGACGGGCGGTCGTCGGTGCGCAGGCGGCGCTCTTCCTTGATGACTTCGATTTCCTTGGCGAACTCGTCGGCTGGGAGCTTCAGGCTGGCCAGGCGGTCGGCTTCCAGCTCCAGCGCCACGCCCAGGCGGTCGCTGGCCAGCACCTGGTAATAGGCGGTGTAGTCGTCGCTGGTAAAGGCGTTTTCCTCGGCGCCCAGCTCCCGCAGGATGCGCGAGGCTTCGCCGGGGCCGAGCTTGCCGCTGCCCTTGAACATCATGTGTTCCAGTGCGTGCGACAGGCCGGTGGAACCGGGCGTCTCGTAGCTGGAGCCGACCTTGTACCAAAGCTGGCTGACCACCACCGGCGCGCGGTGATCTTCGCGGACGATGACCTTGAGGCCATTGTCCAGTTTGAATTCGTGGGTGGGTTGAGCGGGAGAAGCGAAGGCCGCGAGTGGCACGCAGAGTGCGCCAAACAGCAGGCCGAGGGAACGGCGGGCAATGGCATTCATCGAAAGTCAGACCTGTCGGATAGCCTGGGCGGTCGTACCGCCGACGGGCGAAGAGGTGCTAGGATACCCCATCCTTTTCCGGGGCGGCGCGGCAAGGCTTTGCAGCCTGTTAGCGTCCGCTCCCCTGAGATGCAAGCGACCCATGTTTGGTTCCAATGACGACAAGAAGTCGCCGGCCGAGGCTGGCGCGCAGACTCCGCCTGTGACCGAAGAAAAGAAATCCCTGTTCAGTTGGTGGCGCAAGAAGCCCGCTGAGAACGCAGCTGAGCCGACTCAGCCCGCGCCCGTCGAGCAGCCCGAGTCTGCTCAACCACCTGCCGAGCCGTCGACATCTGAGAGCGCGCCCGAAGCCTTGCCGGCACTCGAGCCCGAAGTGGCTGAGGCCGAGCCTGCTCCAGTGCCACAGGCTGAGCCGCTGGTTGCCGAACCCTCGGTCGCCCCGCCTGTTATCGTTGAGCCGCCGCCCGTGCCTGAGCCGGTTGCCGAAGCCTTGCCCGAGGTTGTTGCGCCCGCTCCCGTCGCTGTGCCAGTCACTCAGGAAAAGCCGAGTTTCTTCGCCCGCCTCAAGCAAGGCCTGTCCAAGACCAGCGCCAGCCTTGGTGAGGGCATGGCCAGCCTGTTCCTCGGCAAGAAGGTCATCGACGATGACCTGCTCGATGATCTGGAAACCCGCCTGCTGACCGCCGACGTCGGCGTCGAGGCGACCACCGCGATCATCGGCAACTTGACCAAGCGAGTGGCACGCAAGGAGCTGGCAGACAGCGGTGCGCTGTACAAGGCGCTGCAGGAAGAGCTGGTGACCTTGCTCAAGCCGGTCGAGCAGTCGCTGGTCATCGACACTGCCAAACAGCCTTACGTGATTCTCGTCGTGGGCGTGAACGGCGTGGGCAAGACCACCACCATCGGCAAGCTGGCCAAGAAGCTGCAACTCGAAGGCAAGAAGGTCATGCTCGCTGCCGGCGATACCTTCCGTGCCGCTGCGGTGGAGCAGTTGCAGGTCTGGGGTGAGCGCAACAACATCGCGGTGATCGCCCAGCACACCGGCGCCGACTCGGCTTCGGTGATCTTCGATGCGGTGCAGGCGGCCAAGTCGCGCGGCATCGACGTGCTGATCGCTGACACCGCCGGGCGCCTGCACACCAAAGACAACCTGATGGAAGAGCTGAAGAAGGTGCGTCGGGTGATCGGCAAGCTGGACGACACCGCACCGCACGAAGTGCTGCTGGTGCTCGACGCCGGCACCGGCCAGAACGCCATCAATCAGGCCAAGCAATTCAATCAGACCGTGAACCTCACCGGCCTGGCGCTGACCAAACTCGACGGCACCGCCAAGGGCGGCGTCATCTTCGCCCTGGCCAAGCAGTTCGGCCTGCCGATTCGCTACATCGGCGTGGGCGAAGGCATCGATGACCTGCGGCCCTTCCAGGCGCAGGCTTTCGTTCAGGCACTCTTCGAGGAGCGCGAGCGGGCATGATCCGATTCGAGCAGGTCGCCAAGCGTTATCCTAATGGCCATGTCGGGCTGCACGAGCTGAGTTTTCGCGTTCGCCCCGGCGAATTTCTCTTCGTCACCGGTCACTCCGGTGCCGGCAAGAGCACGCTGCTGCGCCTGCTGCTGGCGATGGAACGGCCCACCAGCGGCAAGCTGCTGCTGGCCGGGCAGGATCTTTCCACCATCACCAACGCGCAGATTCCTTTCCTGCGTCGGCAGATCGGCGTGGTGTTCCAGAATCACCAACTGCTGTTCGACCGCACTGTCTACGACAACGTCGCCCTGCCGCTGCAGATTCTCGGCCTGTCCAAACCGGAAATCGGCAAACGCGTCGGCGCGGCGCTGGAGCGCGTCAGCCTCAGCGACAAGGCGGCGCAGTCGCCTGGCGATCTGTCCACCGGTCAGCAACAGCGCGTCGGTATCGCCCGTGCCATCGTTCACCGTCCCGCTCTGCTGCTGGCAGACGAGCCCACCGGTAACCTCGACCCGCGCCTGGCCGCCGAGATCATGGGGGTGTTCGAAGACATCAACCAGTTGGGTACCACGGTGCTGATCGCCAGCCACGACCTGGCGCTGATCGCGCGTATGCGCCAGCGCATGCTCACCCTGCAACGCGGTCGCCTGATCGGTGATGGGGAGGCTGCCTGATGAGCGCATCGAAGATGCCCACGCCGCAACCGGCCGAACGTGTCGGCGCGGCGCCGCGCAACAAGGTGGTCGATGGTCCGGCGGATGAGCCGGATTTTCGCACTCTGCTCAATGCCTGGCTGGAAAGCCACCGCGCCAGCCTGGTCGACAGCCTGCGCCGCCTGGCGCGCCAGCCCATTGGCAGTTTCTTCACCTGCCTGGTGATGGCCGTGGCGCTGAGCCTGCCCATGGGACTGTCGCTGCTGCTGGACAACGTCGAGAAGCTTGGTGGCTCCTGGCAGCGGGCGGCGCAGATTTCCCTGTTCCTCGATATGTCCGCCGGTGAGCGCGACGGCCAGGCGTTGCGCGAGCAGATCGCAGCGATGGATGATGTCTCCGATGCCGAGTGGATCAGCCGCGAGCAGGCGCTGGAAGAGTTCCAGCAGTTGTCGGGTCTGGGTCAGGCGCTGAAGGAGCTGCCGGAGAACCCGCTGCCGGGCGTGGTCCTGGTCACGCCCAAGGAAGTCGACAAGGCCAAGCTCGAAGCCCTGCGCCAGCGCCTGGCGGAGCTGCCCAAGGTGGAGCAGGCGCAGCTCGATCTGGTCTGGGTCGAGCGCCTGACCGCGATCCTCAAGCTGGGTGATCGCTTCGTCTTCGGCCTCAGTCTGCTGCTGATCCTGGCGCTGCTGCTGGTGATCGGTAATACCATCCGCCTGCACATCGAGAACCGCCGCGCCGAAATCGAGGTGATCAAGCTGGTAGGTGGAACCGATGGCTACGTGCGACGTCCCTTCCTTTATATGGGCGCGTTGTACGGCTTCGGTGCAGGTATCTTCGCCTGGCTGCTGCTGGCGTTCGGGCTGGATTGGCTGAACGATGCTGTAGTACGTTTGGCCGGCCTTTACGGTAGCGATTTCGCGCTGGGTGGCGTACCTTCTTCCGACGGTCTTTCGCTGCTGCTCGGCGCCGTGCTGTTGGGCTATATTGGTGCCTGGCTGGCGGTGGCGCGTCATCTGAACGAACTTGCACCCCGTTAGGGCGCTGTTCGGCGAGGCTGAACGCAAGCTGACAAGTCATTGTTTTGGTTGATATTGACTATCTATCAGGGAACTTATCCACAGGCCCCGCATCAGATAGCGCAGTGCTACACTGCATGAGTTTTGTGAATCGGAGGATTCGAATGTCCACTTCCTTGCAACCTGTTCATGCTCTGGTTCCAGGCGCCAACCTGGAAGCATACGTGCATGCCGTCAACAGCATCCCGCTGCTGACACCCGAGCAGGAGCGTGAACTGGCCGAAAATCTCTTTTACCAGCAGGATCTCGAGGCCGCCCGCCAGATGGTGTTGGCCCACCTGCGTTTCGTGGTGCATATCGCCCGCAGCTACTCCGGTTATGGTCTGGCCCAGGCCGACCTGATCCAGGAAGGCAACGTCGGCCTGATGAAGGCGGTCAAGCGCTTCAACCCGGAAATGGGCGTGCGCCTGGTGTCTTTCGCTGTGCACTGGATTCGCGCGGAAATCCACGAGTTCATTCTGAAGAACTGGCGCATCGTCAAAGTGGCCACCACCAAGGCCCAGCGCAAACTGTTCTTCAACCTGCGCAGCCAGAAGAAGCGTCTGGCTTGGCTGAACAACGATGAAGTGACCGCCGTGGCCGCCAGCCTGGGCGTCGAGCCGCACGAAGTGCGCGAGATGGAAAGTCGCCTGACCGGTCAGGACATGGCCTTCGACCCGGCAGCCGATGCCGACGACGACAGCGCCTTCCAGTCGCCCGCGCATTATCTGGAAGACCATCGCTACGACCCGGCTCGTCAGCTTGAGGATGCCGATTGGAGCGACAGTTCCAGCAGCAACCTGCACGAAGCGCTGGAAAGCCTGGACGAGCGCAGCCGCGACATCCTCTACCAGCGCTGGCTGGCCGAGGAAAAGGCGACGCTGCACGACCTGGCTGCCAAGTACAACGTGTCGGCCGAGCGTATTCGTCAGCTTGAAAAGAACGCGATGAACAAGCTCAAAGGCTGTATCGCCGCCTGAGTCTGCCGTTACCCCGAAAAGCCGCACCCTGGTGCGGCTTTTTTCTGTCTGGAGCAATTGCCTTGAACAAAGCCCCACTGAAAGCGCAGCACTGGCTGATATTCGCGCTCGTCGCCGCGCTGTTCTTCGCCTGGGGTGCCTGGCTGATGCGCAGTACCGAGGTTGAGCCGGTGGCCAATCTGCAGCAGTGGCGTGATGTGCTGTTGCAGCCGCTGGCCGAAGAGGAGTTGACGCTGCGTGATGTGCAGGCGTCAGCGCCGGGCGAGCTATGGCTGGAGCCGCGCCTCGACGGCGCACGGCTTGTCTATCGTGCGCCACTCGAAGGGGAGGAGGCTGAGTGGTCGCTCGAAGCCGAGCTGAAGTTGAGCGCGGAGCAGCGCGACAGTCTGATGACGGCGCAAGGCCTCAAGGCCGGTGATAGCGAGCAGGTCCTTGGTCAATCACTGGTCGATCAGATGGCCGGTTTTTCCATCGCCAGCCTCAATCTGAATGCCCCGCAAGCCCTGGCCAGCGAGCGCCTGGCCGCCAGTCTCGGGCAGCCGCGTCTGGCCTTGGGATTGGCCGACGGTCAGGCTTGGGTCTATCCGCAATGGGGTTTGACCGTGCACCTGCGCGGCGATGAGGTCGCGCTGCTGCATGCGGTGCCGCGCCAGGCTTTTCGCGCGACTCGCTAGCTAGCCTCGCCTACAGCCAGCGTGGCCACCAGTCGGGGCGCGCTGCCTTGAGCTGGTTGAGGTAGTGGCTGCCACCCAGCTGCGTCATCTGCTGACGAATCCAGGCGGCGCGGCGATTGACGTAGGCGTCCGGTCGGCCTGCACTCCAGCGCAGCGGGTTGGGTAGTACCGCTGCCAGCTGGCTGGCCTGCTGGCGATTGAGATAAGGCGCGCCGACACCGAAATGGTGTTGTGCCGCGGCTTCAGCGCCAAAGGTGCCATCGCCCCACTCGACGCTATTGAGGTACACCTCAAGGATGCGTTCTTTCGACCAGAGCACTTCGAGCAGCGCGGTGAACCAGGCTTCCAGCCCTTTGCGCAGCCAACTGCGCCCGGACCAGAGAAACAGGTTCTTCGCCACCTGCTGGCTGAGGGTGCTGGCGCCTCTTAGTGAGCCGCCGCTCTGGTTATGTGCCAGCGCCGCCTGAATCGCGCCGACATCGAACCCCCAGTGTTCGGCGAATTTCTGGTCTTCAGCGGCGATCACCGCCATCTTCAGGTGATCCGGGAGTTCTTTCCAGGGGCGCCACTGGCGCTTCAGTTCGATGGGCTGTTCGCTGCCCCAGGATTCGATCTTGCGCTCGATCATCAGCGCCGTACCGGGCGGCGGCACCCAGCGCAGAGCAAGCACCAGCAGTACGCTGGCCAGGATCAGCCAGAGCAGCAGTTTCAGCAGGCGGCGGGTCAGGGCTCGGAGCATGGGGTCTCGCAATGATCGGATGTTGCGCTATTAAAACAAAAAATCGCCGGGAGCGATTTTTGACGTCGCTTTGCGACGGCCCGAAGGGTTGACGCCAGGGATGGCGGGCAACAAAAAGTGCCGAGTCAGTTGCTGCGGAACCACAGAGTTGGGCGCAGGTGTGACAATAACAACCATTTCGTCTTCAGGCCCAATGGCTAAACTGCGCACAGGTCGATTTATTCAGGAGTTTCCATGGCCCGTCTCTGGCTACTGTTGTCCGCATTCACCGGTTTCACCGGTGTCGCTCTGGGCGCGTTCGCGGCCCATGGCCTGAAGCACAGGCTGACTCCCGAATATCTGGCGGTGTTTCAGACCGGAACGCATTACCAGCTGATTCACGCGCTGGCCCTGTTCGGCGTCGGCCTGCTGGCGATGCATGCGCCCGGACGGTTGGTGACCCTGGCTGGCGGCGCCTTCGCGCTGGGTATCCTGCTGTTCTCCGGCAGTCTGTATCTGCTGACCCTCAGCGGCGTCGGCAAGCTCGGTATCATCACGCCTTTCGGTGGCGTCGCCTTCCTCGTTGGCTGGCTGTGCCTGGGCCTGAGCGCCTGGAAGCTGACCTGACCCTGGCGTCAGAAATGAGGACGAATGGCGCCTTTTAGCCTTGGTCGTGGCCAGTTAACGGGCTAGAATGCCGGCCCTCTTTCCAGTTGTGACCGAGTCGTCATGCGTATCCAGTTGAATGGTGAACCCTTCGAACTGCCGGATAACCAGAGCGTCGCCGACCTGTTGGTTCGCCTCGATCTGACCGGACGCCGTGTGGCGGTCGAGCTCAATCAGGACATCGTTCCACGCAGCCAGCACGACAGCACCCAGCTCGCCGAAGGCGACCAGGTGGAAGTGGTGCACGCCATCGGCGGCGGTTGACCCCTCGAGGAGTATTCCATGAGCCAAGTTCGCAGCGACAAGCCCTTCACCCTGGCCGGTCGTACGTTCCAGTCGCGCCTGCTGGTCGGTACCGGCAAGTACAAGGATATGGACGAGACCCGCGATGCCATCGCCGCTTCCGGCGCCGAGATCGTCACCGTGGCGGTGCGCCGCACCAACATCGGCCAGAATCCCGGTGAGCCGAACCTGCTCGACGTGATCAGCCCGGACAAGTACACCATCCTGCCCAATACCGCCGGCTGCTATGACGCTGTCGAGGCCGTGCGCACCTGCCGCCTGGCCCGCGAGCTGCTCGATGGTCACAATCTGGTCAAGCTGGAAGTGCTGGCCGACCAGAAAACCCTGTTCCCCAACGTCATCGAGACCATCAAGGCCGCCGAAGTGCTGGTCAAGGATGGCTTCGATGTGATGGTGTACACCAGCGACGATCCGATCATCGCTCGTCAATTGGCCGAGATCGGCTGCATCGCGGTGATGCCGCTGGCCGGCTTGATCGGCTCCGGCCTGGGCATCTGCAACCCGTACAACCTGCGCATCATCCTCGAGGAATCGAAGGTGCCGGTGCTGGTCGACGCCGGCGTGGGCACTGCCTCCGACGCCACCATCGCCATGGAGCTGGGCTGCGAGGCGGTGCTGATGAACAGCGCCATCGCCGAAGCGCAGAACCCGGTGCTGATGGCGCGCGCCATGCAGCATGCCGTCGAGGCCGGTCGCCTGGCCTACCTGGCCGGCCGTATGCCGAAGAAACTCTATGCCAGTGCGTCGTCGCCGCTGACTGGCCTGATCAACTAAGGATGACGATTGGCTGCGTGCCGGTCCGCCGGCGCGCCAGTCGTAACGCAATCTACAAGAGTCCAGCATGACCGATACCCAACAGCCCGAACTGACCGAAGACGGTCGCCAGCGCCGTACCATCAAGAGCTTCGTGATGCGTGCCGGGCGCATGACCGAAGGTCAGCAGCGTGGCATCGACAAGGGCTGGCCGCTGTTCGGCCTTGAGCTGGAAGACGGTCTGCGCGACTTCGACCAGGTGTTTGGTCGCAGTGCGCCGCGCACCTTCGAGATCGGCTTCGGCATGGGCCACTCCACCCTGGAGATGGCTGCTGCTGCGCCTGAACAGGATTTCATCGGTGTCGAGGTACACAAGCCTGGCGTGGGTGCGCTGCTCAACGGTGCGATGACGCAAAACCTCAGCAACCTGCGGGTCTACAGCTGTGATGCGCTGGAGGTGCTGCGTGACTGCGTGGCCGACGCCAGCCTCGATCGCGTGCTGCTGTTCTTCCCCGACCCCTGGCACAAGTCACGTCACCACAAGCGCCGTATCGTCCAGCCGGCTTTCGCCGAGCTGGTGCGCAGCAAACTGAAGGTCGGCGGCGTGTTGCACATGGCCACCGACTGGGAGAACTATGCTGAGCACATGCTTGAAGTGATGAACGCGGCGCCTGGCTACCGCAACCTGGCGGCCGATGGCACTTACGTGCCGCGCCCCGAAGAGCGCCCGGTGACCAAGTTCGAACGTCGTGGCGAGCGTCTTGGCCACGGTGTATGGGATCTGAAGTTTCAGCGTCAGGAGTGATTGCCGAGCGATCCTGTCCGTAGGGATCGCCCGTATATAGAACCGGCAGGATGCACGATTAGATCGGGATAAAGCGACGGCCAGGACGGCGCCTCACCTCAGAACCTGCTCACGATCTGCTGCGCGTCGGCGCTACTGCGTTAAAAACAAGCTCGGAATGCTCATGTACAAAAGTACACTCCGCTTCCTCGCTTGTTTTTGCCTTGTATCGCTCTAGCTCGCGAGACCGTGAGCAGGCTCTCAGAACACAACAACGATAAGTGCGCCTGCAAGGCGCGCAGACATTAGCGGCACCGCTTGCATGGCGCCGCGAGGAGAGCATTGTGTTGAGATCGGTTTCCATTCTTCTGCTGACTGCCCTGGCGTTTCAGGCCCAGGCCAAGGTCGATGCCAGCCAGGCCGCGCGTCTGGGTCAGGACCTGACACCACTGGGTGGCGAGCGGGCAGGTAATGCTGCCGGCACCATTCCCGCCTGGACGGGCGGCCTGGCGACTCCGCCAGCCGGCTACCAGCCCGGCATGCACCACCCGGACCCATACGCAGGCGACAAACTGCTGTATCGCGTCGACAGCCAGAACCTGGCGCAGTACGAACCGCAACTGCCGATCGGCCTCAAGACCCTGCTGCAGGAAAACCCCAGCTTCTACCTGCGGGTCTTCCCGACCCGCCGCAGCGCTGCTGCGCCGCAGCGTATCTATGACGCCACGCGTTTCAATGCACAGAATGCCGAGCTGATTTCCGGTGGCAATGGTGTGCAGGGCGCAGCTGCCGGCGTGCCGTTCCCTCTGCCGCAGACCGGCCAGGAGGCCATCTGGAACCACGTCATGCGTTACCGCGGCGACCAGATCAGCATGGCCACCAACCAGGCGGCGGTGCTCGCCAACGGTAGCTACAACCTGCTCAAGCTCGAGCGCGACATCTACTTCCTCTATGGCCGCGAAGGCGTTGCCCCGCAGGATCTGGACAACACCCTGTTCTATTACAAGTACAAGGTGGTAGCGCCGGCCAAGCTGGCCGGCTCGGCGCTGGTGGTGCAGGAGACCCTCGACCAGGTGCTGGCGATTCGCAAGGCCTGGCGCTTCAATCGTGGTGAGCGCCGTGTGCGCCGCCTGCCGATGCTTGCCTACGACACCCTGCAACCCGACACCAATGGCATGGCCACTGCCGACCAGGTTGACTCCTACAATGGCGCACCGGATCGCTACGAATGGCAGCTGCTAGGCAAGCGCGAGATGCTGGTGCCCTACAACAGCTATGCCGTGCACCAGAAGGGCATTCCCTACGCCGACATCCTGCAGGCCAAGCACATCAATCCGGAATTGCTGCGTTACGAGTTGCACCGCGTCTGGGTGGTGGAGGCGGACCTGCGCACCGGCTTCAGCCATCCGTATGGCAAGCGTCGTTTCTATCTCGACGAGGACAGCTGGCAGATCCTCGCGGTCGATCTGTATGACCGTAATGGCAACCTGATCGGCCTGCAGGAAGCTCACCCGATCAGCTACTACGACGTGCCGATGTTCGGCTCGACCCTGGAGACCATCTACGACCTCAAGGGCGGCCGCTACTTCGCCGACGGTTTGGATAACAACGAGAAGATGTACGACTTCAACGCCAGGTTGAGCCCGCGTGACTTCACCCCGCAGGCGCTGCGCCGCGAAGGTAATTGAGTCAGTCGTGTTGTTCGAGAAAGCCACCCTTGAGGTGGCTTTCTCATTTCAGGCTGGCTAATTGCGGTCGGCGAGTATGCCGATGACCGCGAAGATCAGAATCAGCACTGGCGCCAGCGTGTAGTTGTTGAAGTGCGCCAGGCCCTTGGCCAGCCAGGGCGTGAGGAAGACGATGGCCAGGCCGTAGCCGACCGCACAGAACACCACGAACAGCAGGGTGCGCAGGACGAAATTGAGGTTACCGATGGTGCGTTGAACCCAGGCGTTGATGGCTGGGCCGAACAGCACCAGCAAAGTGGCCATGATGGCCAGGGAAATATCGCTGAGGTGGCTGCGGCTCCAGCGCGAAAGGGTGACGATCAGGTCCAGTAGCAGATCCATGCGGGCTCCTTCAGTGCAGCGCGACGTGAGCAATGGCCGCGCGAATCAGGCGCGCTAGCCTACCGGATTCATGCCGCTCTGTGGGTGAACTACGCCAGGAACTGCTGCAGCAGATCGTTGAGGAACAGTTGCCCCTTGGTGGTAGCTGCCAGGCGGGCTGGATCGGCCTGCAGCAGCCCCTGGCGTTCGGCTTCGCGGCGCGCCTGTTCGAGCTGCTGCAAAGGCAGGCCAGTGCGCTGGCTGAACAGTTCGGCCGGTGCACCTTCGGTCAGGCGCAGCACGTTCATCAGAAACTCGAAGGGCAACTCGTCAGCTTCCAGCAGGCGTTCGCCGGCCTGGAATGCCTTGGCTGGGTCGAGGTAGTCCTTCGGTAGGCGAGTTTTCCAGGTGCGCTGGATACGCCCTGCAGGTGTGCTCAGCTTGGCGTGGGCGCCAGCGCCGATGCCGAGGAAATCACCAAAAGTCCAGTAGTTGAGGTTATGTCGTGCCTGCTTACCAGGCTTGGCGTAGGCGGACACTTCGTACTGCGCGTAGCCTTCGGCCGCGAGCAGGGCCTGGCCGGCTTCCTGGATATCCCACAGCAGATCGTCCTCGGGAAGCGTTGGCGGCTGGCTCCAGAACACCGTGTTCGGCTCCATGGTCAGCTGGTACCAGGACAGGTGCGTCGGGCCCTGGCTGATGGCGGTGCGCAGGTCGAACAGGGCGTCCTCGATGCTCTGCTCGGGCAGGCCGTGCATCAGATCGAGGTTGAAGTTGTCGAAGCCGGCGGCGCGGGCCATGTCGGCAGCGCGGATGGCTTCGCCGCCATCGTGGATGCGCCCCAGTGCCTTGAGCTTGGCTTCCTGAAAACTCTGCACGCCGATAGACAGGCGATTGATACCCAGCGCCCTGTAGCCCTTGAACTTGGCTTGCTCGAAGGTGCCAGGGTTGGCCTCCAGGGTGATTTCGATATCCGGCGCAAAGCCGACACGTTGCTCTACGCCTTCCAGCAAACGGCCCAGGGCGCGGTCGGAGAACAGGCTGGGCGTGCCGCCGCCGAAGAAGATCGAGGTCAGTTGCCGGCCATGGACGTGCTGCAGGTCGATATCGAGGTCGGCCAGCAGCGCGTCGACGTACTCTTCTTCAGGCAGCGTCGGCCCGGCGGCGTGGGAGTTGAAGTCGCAGTAGGGGCATTTGCGCACGCACCACGGGATGTGGATGTAGAGCGCCAGGGGCGGGAGCAGGAAACTCCCGCCAGCGGAATCGCTCATGCCAGCCCCAGGCGCTGCTTGAGCAGGGCCATGGCGCGGGCGCGGTGGCTGATGCGATTCTTCTGCTCGGCCGGTAGTTCGGCGCTGGAGCACTGGGTTTCCGGCACCCAGAACAGCGGGTCGTAGCCGAAGCCATGTTCGCCGCGGGCTTCGTGCAGGATGCTGCCGTGCCACAGGCCTTCGCAGAGGATCGGCAGCGGATCGTCGGCATGTCGAACCAGCGCCAGGGCGCAGACGAACTGCGCGCCGCGCTGGGCGTCCGGAACGTCTTTCAGAGCATTGAGCAGCTTGGCGTTGTTCGCCGCATCGCCCTGACCATCGGCATAGCGTGCCGAGTAGATGCCGGGGGCGCCGCCGAGGAAGTCCACCGCCAGGCCGGAGTCGTCGGCCAGTGCCGGCAAGCCGGAGATGCGCGCGGCGTTGCGCGCCTTGAGGATGGCATTCTCGACGAACGACAGACCGGTTTCTTCCGGCTCGACCTGGCTGAATTCGCCGATCGAACGCACGCGCACGGCGTCGCCGAGCATGGCCTGCAGCTCCTTGAGCTTGCCGGCGTTATGGCTGGCCAGGACCAGCTCCTTTAAACCACTCACTGGCTTAGTCATCCGGGAACATTTCCTGGTTGAAGGTGATGCGATGTGCCTCATCACCCTGGCGCACGTTCAGGGTGAAGCTGAGCATTTCGCGGGTCTTGAATGGGAACTGCGCCAGGTAATAGATGGCCTCGCCTTCGGTGACCTGGCGGAACGTTAGCGCAGTGCTCTTGCCCAGCAGGTCCTTCACCTCGCCCCCGACCACGGCGGTGCTGGGCTTGCCGGCTTTGAGCACGGCAATGTTGATCACACCTTGGGTCTTGCTGCGTACCAGGCCGGCGGCGCTGGCGATATCCGGCTGGATGAAGCTGGAGTTGAACACGCTGTAGTGCACGTCGAGATCGCCGAAGCTCTGTTTGCGCTCGGCGGCGGCCGGCAGGGCCAGGCATAGGGCGATCAGGAAGGGAATGATGCGGCGCATGATGTTCTCCTCGTTCAGACCGCGACGCGGTGGGCGGAGAGGTCCGCGCCGCTGATGCGGTAGATGCCGATCTCGCCCAGCAGGTTGGGCCAGATGCGGCTGGCGATGCCGTGGCGATGGTCACGGTCCACCGCCAGGCGTTCTTCCACGCGGGCACCCTGGGCGTGACAGAGACGCTCGAAGTCCTCGAAGGTGCAGAAGTGGATGTTCGGGGTGTTGTACCAGGTATAGGGCAGGAAGTCCGACACCGGCATGCGACCTTTTGTCGTCAGATACCAGCGGCAGCGCCAGTGGCCGAAGTTGGGGAAGGTGATGATGCAGGTCTTGCCGACGCGCAGCATCTCGGCCAGCACCTTGTCCGGGTAGTGCAGCGCCTGCAGCGACTGGGTCATGACCACTACGTCGAAGCTGTTGCTGGCGAAGTTGCCCAGGCCCAGGTCGAGGTTCTGCTCGATGACGTTGACGCCGCGCTCGATGCACAGGGCGATCTTGTCCGGGTCGATTTCCAGGCCGTAGCCGGAAACCTGCTTATTATCACGCAGCCAGGCGAGCAGTTCGCCGTCGCCGCAGCCCAGATCGAGCACACGGCTGCCCGGGGCGATCCATTCCTGGATGATGTCCAGATCCGCTCGCATGCTCATACCTCGATTCGCTTCATGTAGCTGCCGAACGCCTGCAGGTAACGCGGGATCGGCATGAGGAAGGCGTCGTGGCCCTGTGGTGCGTCGATCTCCAGATAGCAGACGTTCTTCTTCGCCGCCGTCAGCGCGTCGACGATCTCCCGCGAGCGGGCAGGGGAGAAGCGCCAGTCGGTGGTGAAGGACATCAGGCAGAAGTCCGCCTTGGCCACCGCCAGGGTCTTGGCCAGGTCACCGTCGTTGGCGGCGGCCGGGTCGAAGTAATCCAGGGCCTTGGTCATCAGCAGATAGGTATTGGCGTCGAAGCGGCCGGAGAATTCCTCACCCTGGTAGCGCAGGTAGCTTTCCACCTGGAACTCGACGCTGTGGAAGTCGTAGTTGAGCTTTTCACTCTTCAGGCCACGGCCGAATTTCTCGCCCATGGCGTCATCGGACAGGTAGGTGATGTGCCCGACCATGCGCGCAAGCATGAGGCCGCGCTTGGGGATCACACCCTGTTCCTGGAAGTGTCCGCCATGGAATTCCGGGTCGGTGAGAATCGCCTGGCGCGCCACTTCGTTGAAGGCGATGTTCTGCGCCGACAGTTTGGGCGCCGAGGCGATGGCCAGGCAGTGACGCACGCGCTCTGGGTAGCTGATGGTCCACTGTATGGCCTGCATGCCGCCGAGGCTGCCGCCGATCACCGCCGCCCATTGCTCGATGCCGAGCACATCGGCCAGGCGCGCCTGGCTGTGCACCCAGTCTTCGACCGTCATCACCGGGAAATCGGCGCCGTAGGGCTTGCCAGTGGCCGGGTTGGTGCTGCTCGGGCCGGTGGAGCCGTTGCAGCCGCCGAGGTTGTTGAGGCTGACGACGAAGAACTTGTTGGTGTCGATCGGCTTGCCGGGGCCGATGCAGCTGTCCCACCAGCCGGGTTTGCGATCATCCGGGCTGTGGTAGCCGGCGGCGTGATGGTGGCCGGACAGGGCGTGGCAGATCAGCACGGCATTGCTGCGCGCGGCGTTCAGCTCGCCATAGGCTTCGACGACCAGTTCGTACTCGGCCAGGCTACGCCCACAGGCGAGCGCCAATGGCTCGCTGAAACGGAACACCTGGGGGCTGACCAGGCCGACGGAATCTTCGGGAAAGGCAGTGGGCATGGAGGCGCTGCTAATGAATCGGAGGAGGGCGCCAGTCTAAAGAGCACCGCCGGTAGCGGCAAGCGAGCAGGGCGTTCGCTTGTGCTACAGGCTTTGTTGCCGTGCCGCCACCGGCAGGCTGACCACCTTGCCCTGGCGCTGCACCGGTGCCGGGCGGCGCAGCACGCGGAGCATGTCGCTGGCCTGGGCCAGCTGTTGCTCCAGCTCTTCCTGGTAGCGCGCAAGTTGCAGGCTGCGCTTGCGCGTTTGCTGGGTTTCCTGGGCCAGCGCCTTGAGGCGCAGCATATGGCTTTCCAGCATCTGCTTGTGTTCCAGGGTGTGCTGCATCAGCGGCATCAGTGCATCGGCGGCCCACTGTTCGGCGTCCAGGCGCAGGCGCTGGTGCAGGCCAATCACTTCTTGAGCCAGAGTGGCGAAGAAGCGTCGGGTCAGGCTGCGTTGTTCGGTGAGCAACGTTTTCACGTGCAGGCGGAACTGATCGCCCTTGTCCTGCAGCTTTTTCAGCTCGCGCAGGTAGCGCTGGATCTTGAACTGCGGCGCATCGACGCCGCCCAGCGGGCTTTCTTCGTTGTGTCGGCGATAGATGGCGGCGACCATCTTGTTGGCCATCTCCGCTTCGTGCTCCAGGTTGTGCAGGTCCTGCTCGACGGCGCGGAAGAAATGCAGGATGGCCTGGTTGATGCCGAGGGTGGTCCAGCTGCCGGTGAGGTTGCGACGCACCTCGTTCAGGTGTTGCTCCAGACGCTCGGCGCGTGCCGCATGGCGCAGCAACTGGCCCTGGCGTTGCAGCAGGCGCTGATTGGTCTTCAGACCGAGCAGGCGCTTGTGGTGCAGGCTGTGGTCTTCCTTGGTCTTGGCGGTGAGTTCGAACAGCAGTTGGCCGTTGTCCTGCTGATGATTGCCGAGCAGGGCCAGCTGTTCGCTGACTTTCTCCAGGCGCAGGCTGAGCACGTGTTGACTGTTGTTGAGCAGCTCCAGTACCTGGCGTACCACGCTATCTTCGATCAGGCGCTCCTTCTGCGCGACGATACGCTCGCACAGCAGGGTCTCCAGATTGGCCATCTGGCTGCGGGCCAGCAGCGCCTCGTCCTTGCGCACCTTGGCTAGCAGCGCCTGCTTGGCCGATAGCGGCAGTACGTCCTGCTTGGCGATGCCCAGCTGTTTGGCGGTAGCGCTCTGGATCTGGCCGATGGCGTTCTGCACGAAAGTCTCGCCTGCCAGGTCGTCCCATAGCACGTCGATCTTGTTCAGTACGGCAAACAGGCTGGTTCGGGTGTCTTCGTCGAGCTGACGAATGTGCTGTTGCCAGATGTGCATATCGCTGGCGGTGACGCCGGTATCGGCGGACAGCAGGAAGATGATCGCCTGGGCATTGGGCAGCATCGACAGGGTCAGCTCGGGTTCACTGCCCAAGGCGTTTAGGCCGGGGGTGTCGAGAATACGCAAGCCCTGGCGCAGCAGCGGATGATCGAAGTTGACCATCGCATGGCGCCAGGCAGGCACCAGCACTTGGCCGCGTTTGCCGGTGCCTTCGAGCATGTCTGGGTGGAAGCCGAGCTGGATCGCCTGTTCCACCGGCATGGCTTTGGTCTTGGCCACCTGGCTGAAAGCCAGCGCCATGTTGGCCGGGTCGCTGGTATCCAGCGGAATGTTCACCCAGTGTCGGGGGATGCGTTTGAACTGCGCGACACTGGCCGAGGCCGTGCGGGTCTCGATCGGCAGCAGACGAATGTAGGGGCGCTCCGAGCGCGGATCGAAGAACAGCTCGGTGGGGCACATGGTGGTGCGCCCGGCATGCGAAGGTAGCATGCGCTGGCCGTATTCGGAGAAGAACAGGCTGTTGATCAGCTCGGTCTTGCCGCGCGAGAACTCGCCGACGAAAGCCAGGGTGATATGGTCGGTACGCAGGATCTTCAGCGCGCGTTCGAGCTTGGCCTGAACCGCCTCGGAGTTGAGCCGGTTGTGCTCCAGCCAGCTGCGATAACGCGTGATCTCGCGCATCAGTTCGCGTTTCCAGGCGACGTAGGCGTCAACCTGCTGGCTGAGACGTTCCATGCTCATCCTGACTCTCCTCTCGGCAAGATCATCCACTTGCGGGGGCTGCGTAACGGTTCGGTTGGGTTTGCCGCCAGGACGCACGGCGTTTCGCGAGAACAGTTTGCATTATGCGGCGTACAGGGCCGCCGTCAATTGGCTGCTTGAGCAGTCCCGCCTTATGGTCGGCAATGGCGGCTGAGTGGTCGTCAGGGGCGCTGCAGGCCGGGAATCGGCGGCAGGCTCTGCGGGGCGCGAATGCGCAGGCGTTTCTGTCGATTGAGTTCGCCGCTTTCCAGGCTCACCTGGCTCTTGGCTACGCCGAAGGCCTTGGCCAGGAAGGCCTGCAGATGGGCGTTGGCCTTGCCGTCGACCGGTGGGGCGGTGAGGCGGATCTTCAGCCGCTCACCATGCAGCCCGGCGAACTCGTCCTTGCTCGCCTTGGGCTGCAGGTGGCAGTCAAGGATCAGGTCCTCGCCGTCCCAGCGGAAGAAACTCATCCTTAGAGGAAGGGGCTTAGCATCGGCGGCAGGCCGGTGGAAGCTGCCAGAGCGCCGATCACGAAGCGGTCGATCAGATTGATGGTGATGAAGGCGAAGATCGGCGAGATATCCAGGCCGCCCAGGTTCGGCAGCAGCTTGCGGAACGGCGCCAGCAGCGGTTCGCAGATCTGGTTGACCAGTTGCGCGCCGGGGTTGTAGCTGCCCGGGGCGACCCAGGAAAGGATCACGCTGATGATCAGGGCGAAGAAGAACACCTTGAGAAACAGCGAGGTCACGCCGATTACCGACCACACCAGCAGCTGCGCAATGAAACCGCCGACGTTGTAGCCCATCAGGGTCAGGGTGACGATCATCAGCAGCAGCTGTACCAGGATAGCCAGCACCAGCGAAGCCAGGTCCAGCCCGGCGAAGCCCGGAATGATCCGGCGCAGTGGAGTTACCAGCGGTTGCGTGGCCTTGACGATGAACTGGCTCAGCGGGTTGTAGAAGTCCGCACGTACCAGTTGCAGGATGAAACGCAGCAGGACGATCAGCAGATACAGGCTGCCGAGGGTCTGAATGATGTAGATCAGGGCTTCGATGAGTCCGGACATGTGTGCTTCCTTTATTGACCCAGTTGTTCGGCCAGCTCGGCCGAGCGATTGGCGGCGGCATTCAGTGCCTGTTGTACCAGCGCTTCGAAGCCGCCGGCCTGGAAGGTTTTGATCGCCGCTTCGGTGGTTCCGTTCGGCGAGGTCACACGGCGACGCAATTCGGCGGCGTCGACATCACTCTCGCTGGCCATGCGCGCCGCGCCGAGTGCGGTGTGGATGCTCAGGCGTGTGGCGGTTTCGCGGGGCAGGCCGAGCTGCTCGCCGGCCGCCGTCATCGCTTCGATCAGCAGGAAGAAATAGGCCGGGCCACTGCCGGACACGGCGGTAACGGCGTCGAGCTGGGCTTCTTCATCCAGCCACAGGGCCAGTCCCACGGCGCTCAGCACCTCTTCGGCCTGGGCCTTCTGCGCGGCGCTGACGCGCGCATTGGCGAACAGCCCGGATACGCCCTGGCGCAGCAACGCCGGGGTATTGGGCATGCAGCGCACTACCGGGCGCTGGCCAAGCCAGTTCTCCAGGCTGGCGCAACTGATGCCGGCGGCGATGGAGATGATCACCTGGTTGGGAGCCAGGTGTGGCGCCAGATCCTGGCATACCGTTTTCATGATCTGTGGTTTGACCGCCAGTACGACCAGATCGGCACCCTTGATGGCCTCGCCATTGTCGGCGAAGGTGGCGATGCCGTGTTCCTGCTGCAGACGAGTACGTTGTTCGCTGCCAGGCTCGCTGGCGCGGATGGCGCTGGCTGCCACGCCCTGCGCACGCATACCACCAATCAGGCTGGCGGCCATGTTGCCGGCGCCGACGAAGGCGATGGTCGGGTTGCTCATTGCAGAAAATCCTTCATTCAGTGAGTGGGCTGGCCGTAGTCGCGGGCACCGAACAGGGCGGTGCCGATGCGCACCCAGGTGGCGCCTTCGGCGATGGCGGCTTCCAGGTCATGGCTCATGCCCATGGACAAGGTATCGAGGTTCAGCGCCAGCTCATCACGCAGTTGGCGCAGGCGGGCGAAGGCGGCGTGTTGTGCGGCGACATCGTCGGTCGGTTCGGGAATCGCCATCAGCCCGCGCAGCCTGAGGTTTGGCAGGGCAACGACGGCCTGGGCCAGCGCCGTTAGCTCATCGGGGCGGCAGCCGGACTTGCTGTCCTCGCCGCTGACGTTGACCTGCAGGCAGATATTCAGCGGTGGCAGGTGGGCGGGGCGCTGATCCGACAGGCGTTGGGCAATTTTCAGACGATCCACGGAGTGCACCCAGTCGAAATGCTCGGCGATGGGCCGGGTCTTGTTTGACTGAATGGGGCCGATGAAGTGCCAGATCAAGGGCAAATCACCCAGTTCGACCTGTTTCTCCAGAGCCTCTTGCAGGTAGTTTTCGCCGAAATCGCGCACGCCGACTGCGTGGGCTTCACGAATGGCGTCTGCCGGTTTGGTCTTGCTCACCGCGAGCAGGCCGATATCCGCGAAATTACGCTGCGAGGCTTGCGCCGCCTCACGGATACGCGCACCGACCTTTGCAATATTCTCTGCTATCGTGGACATTACCTGCGCTCTATCAAAGCCCGCTCGTTAAGCGTTCGCGGCATTCTACCTGCTTGCTTGTAATTGGGGAGTCCCATGGATATCACTGAGCTGCTCGCCTTCAGCGCCAAGCAAGGCGCGTCGGATTTGCACCTCTCGGCGGGACTGCCGCCGATGATCCGCGTCGACGGCGATGTGCGCCGTATCAACCTGCCGCCGCTGGATCACAAGCAGGTACACGCGCTGATCTACGACATCATGAATGACAAGCAGCGCAAGGACTTCGAAGAGTTCCTCGAGACCGACTTCTCCTTCGAAGTGCCGGGTGTGGCGCGTTTCCGGGTCAACGCCTTCAACCAGAACCGTGGCGCCGGTGCTGTGTTCCGTACCATTCCGTCCAAGGTGCTGACCATGGAAGACCTGGGCATGGGCGAGGTCTTCCGCAAGATCACCGACGTGCCGCGCGGCCTGGTGCTGGTCACCGGCCCCACCGGTTCGGGCAAGTCGACCACCCTCGCGGCGATGCTCGACTACCTTAACAGCAACAAGTACCACCATATCCTCACCATCGAAGACCCCATCGAATTCGTTCACGAGTCGAAGAAGTGCCTGGTCAACCAGCGTGAGGTGCACCGCGACACTCACGGCTTCTCCGAAGCGCTGCGTTCGGCGCTGCGTGAAGACCCGGACATCATCCTGGTGGGTGAGATGCGCGACCTGGAAACCATCCGCCTGGCGCTGACCGCCGCGGAAACCGGTCACCTGGTTTTCGGCACCCTGCACACCACCTCCGCTGCCAAGACCATCGACCGCGTGGTCGACGTGTTCCCGGCCGAAGAGAAGTCGATGGTGCGTTCGATGCTCTCCGAGTCGCTGCAGGCGGTGATCTCGCAGACCCTGCTGAAGAAAATCGGCGGCGGTCGTGTGGCGGCGCACGAAATCATGATCGGTACGCCTGCCATTCGTAACCTGATCCGCGAGGACAAGGTCGCGCAGATGTATTCGGCGATCCAGACCGGCGGTGCGCTGGGCATGCAGACCCTCGATGCGTGCCTCAAGACCCTGGTATCCAAGGGCCTGGTCAGCCGCGACAGTGCGCGCGAGAAGGCCAAGAGCCCGGAAAACTTCTAGGAACTGGTGTGGGAGCGAGCGTTGCTCGCGAAGCTTTCGCTTCACCCTTTTCGCGGGCACAGCTCGCTCCCATGATTCGGCAGATGGCTGCCGAAGGGCATTGCACACGAAGCGGCGAGAACGACGATGGAATTCGAAAAATTACTGCGCCTGATGGTCGAAAAAGGTGGTTCCGACCTGTTCATCACCGCTGGCGTGCCGCCGTCGATGAAGGTCAATGGCAAGATTATGCCGGTGACCAAGACCGCCATGTCGCCGGAAATGACCCGCGAAACCGTGCTGGGGGTGATGAACGAGGCACAGCGTCGCGAGTTTGCCGAAAAGCACGAATGCAACTTCGCCATCAGCGCCCGTGGCATCGGCCGTTTCCGTGCCAGTGCTTTCTACCAGCGCAACCTGGTGGGCATGGTGCTGCGCCGCATCGAGACCACCATCCCGACCATCGACGAGCTCAAGCTGCCGGAAATTCTCAAGAAGCTGGCGCTGACCAAGCGCGGCCTGGTGCTGTTCGTCGGTGCCACCGGTACCGGTAAGTCCACTTCGCTGGCGGCAATGATCGGCTACCGCAACAGGAACAGCAGTGGTCATATCATCTCCATCGAAGACCCGATCGAGTACATCCACCAGCACCAGAGCTGCATCGTCACTCAGCGTGAAGTGGGCATCGACACCGAGTCGTTTGAAGTGGCCCTGAAGAACACGCTGCGTCAGGCGCCGGACGTGATCCTCATCGGCGAGGTGCGGACCCGCGAGACCATGGATCATGCCGTGGCTTTCGCCGAAACCGGTCACCTGTGTCTGGCCACCCTGCACGCCAACAACGCCAACCAGGCGCTGGACCGCATCATCAACTTCTTCCCGGCCGACCGGCAGAACCAGGTGTGGATGGACCTGTCGCTCAACCTCAAGGCCATTGTCGCTCAGCAGCTGATTCCAACCCCAGATGGTAAAGGTCGCCGCGCGGTGATCGAGGTGCTGATCAACACCCCGCTGGCCGCTGACCTGATCCGCAAGGGTGAAGTGCACGAGCTCAAGGGCCTGATGAAGCGCTCCACCGAGCAGGGCATGCAGACCTTCGACCAGGCGCTGTACAACCTCTACACTCAGGGCGAGATCACCTACGAAGATGCGCTGCTCTACGCCGACTCGGCCAACGACCTGCGCCTGATGATCAAGCTCGGTTCGGAAACCGATGGCGATCACCTGACCAGCATGGCCCAGGGCCTGGCGCTGGAGGTCAGCGAGGAAGATCCGGGGCGTCGCTTCCGCTGATGCTGCCAGACGGGGGACGTGATGCGTCCCCTTCGCTTATCTGGGGGATGCGTTTGCCCTTCTTGCCGGCCAGCACCAACGCCTGGCCATCGCGTTGCGCACCGGCGCGTGCTTCGCTCATCAGTTGCGGAATCAGTGGGCCTTCCGGCAGGTGCTTCCAGAACCTCAGTGGCAGATGCTGCTGCATCACCGTGCGGTTTAGGCGTGCCGGGTTGAAGGTGCTGCCGTAATAGGCGCGCCACAGGGCCTGGCCGTCATCCTCGGGCTGTTGTGCCCAGGCCTGCCACTGCGCCGGGCAGCGGCGTTCGTGCTGCAGGTGCTGGCCATCCCAGTACACGCCGTCGCGCGGCGTGGCGATCAACCAGCTGTGCTTGCCCAGGCGTTCGGCGAAGTGCCCGCTGGCCGAGGCGAGAATGTCATGCGCGGGTTCGAACCAGGCGACGAAGTCTGGCGCGTCAGGGATTTTGCATGGCTGGAAACGTACGAAGGCATGCAGATGATGGGCTTCGCGGCGCACCGCCTTGAGCCGGCGATGCAGCTCGCTGCCATCGGGGTCGCCGGCCAGCACAGCGCTGCGTTCGCCCTGCACGAAACGCCACAGCACACGGTAGAGCAGGCTCCAGCGTTCATCGCCGCGGTACTGGGCAGCGCTTTCCAGCAGATCGAGCAGTTCGGGGGAGACGCGCAAGCGGCCGCTAGGCTCCGGCGCGCGTTCGGCGGGTTGGTCGAACAGGCTGGGCGGCGCCTCCTCGTCCAGCCATTGCAACTGGTGCGGGGCCAGGCCTTGCAACAAGGCGCGGCGTGCGGCCTGGCGCCAGGTGGCGAAGCTGCCGTCGAAGCGCAGGCTATGCATCACCACAAGGCCATCTGTGCCGGGGTGTCGCGCAGTTGCTGACGCAGCACCACGGATTCGTGTTCGGCGCGCGGTGGCCGGTAGTCCTGAGTGACGATAAACGGCTTGGCCTTTTCCAGTACGCAGCGCAGACGGGTCAGGTCCTCGTAGCGGATACGCCGTTCGCGCCGCAGCGCGCCCAGGCGTCGTGCGCTGAGCACACCGATCCCGGGCACGCGGGCGATCAGTGATTCGTCGGCGCGGTTGAGATCGACGGGAAACTGCTCGCGGTTGGCCAGGGCCCAGGCCAGCTTGGGGTCGATGTCCAGCGCCAGGTTGCCGGGACCGGCGAGCAGCTCCGTGGCGCTGAAACCGTAGCCGCGCATGAGGAAGTCCGCCTGGTACAGGCGATGCTCGCGCAGCAGTGGCGGCGCCTCGAAGGGCACGGTTTTCGGGCTCTGAGGAATCGGGCTGAACGCCGAGTAGTAGACGCGGCGCAGGCGGTAGTCGTGATACAGGCTCTGGGCGTTGTGCAGGATGGTGCTGTCATCGGTGGCGTCGGCACCGACGATCATCTGCGTGCTCTGCCCGGCTGGGGCAAAGCGCGGCGCGCGGCGTTCTTCCTTGGCCTCACGCTCGCCGAGATGAATCTTGTGCATGGCCTGGTGGATGCTGCCGACGTTCTTTTCCGGTGCCAGGCGCACCAGGCTGGTTTCGGTGGGCAGCTCGATATTGACGCTGAGGCGGTCAGCGTACAGGCCGGCTTCGGCGATCAACTCCGGTGCGGCATCGGGAATGGTCTTGAGGTGAATGTAGCCGCGGAACTGGTGCTCCTGACGCAGCAGCTTGGCGACGCGGATCAGCTGCTCCATGGTGTAGTCGGCCGAGCGGATGATTCCGGAGCTGAGGAACAGGCCGCTGATGCAGTTGCGCTTGTAGAAGTCCAGGGTCAGCGTCACCACTTCCTCGGGGGTAAAGCGCGCGCGAGGTACGTCACTGGAACGACGGTTGATGCAGTATTGGCAGTCGTACAGGCAGAAGTTGGTCAGCAGGATCTTCAGCAGCGCCACGCAGCGCCCGTCCGGTGTATAGCTGTGGCAGATGCCCATGCCATTGGTCGAACCGATGCCGTCCTTGCCCTTGGAGCTGCGTTTTGGTGCGCCGCTGCTGGCGCAGGAGGCGTCATACTTGGCGGCGTCGGCGAGGATGGTGAGCTTTTCGATCAGTTGCATGGCAGGCCATATCTGTACTGTTTTTTTATACAGTATATGGGCGTCGTACAGCTATCAAGCCATTCGTTGTGTTGTGCTGCCTCATTGCAAATGAAACCTTCACTCGGCGCGCAGCGTCATAGCTGTATCTCGCACAAGGAGTTCGCCATGCAACGACAGGATACGCACAGCAAGCTGATCGGCTACCTGCTGTGGATTTTCGGCTTTCTCGGTTCCCACCGCTTCTACTATGGCAAGCCGGTCACCGGCACCATCTGGTTCTTCACCCTCGGCCTGCTGTTCATCGGCTGGATCATCGACCTGTTTCTGATTCCGGCGATGGATCGCGAGGCCGATCTGCGCTTTACCGCAGGTGAAACCGATTACAACGTGGCGTGGATTCTGCTGACCTTCCTCGGCGTGTTCGGCGTGCACCGCATGTATCAGGGCAAGTGGATCACCGGGATCATCTACCTGTTCACCGGCGGTTTGTTCCTGGTCGGCGTGCTCTATGACTTCTGGACGCTCAATACTCAGATCTCGATCAAGAACGCACAGCGCGGTTGAGTCAGGGGAATCAAGCGCCGTTGCCCGGATGCACTCCGGGGAAAATGAAAAGGGCATCCCACGGAATAATGCCAGTCAGTTAAGCGCTACAGCTTGACCTTCTGCGCGCTGAAACGAAAATCCGATGCTTGTTTTGAGCATCGGATTTTTTATGCGACTTTCCCGCGCCTTGGCACT